>DATGCY010000464.1:0-4674 GCA_035311385.1 Candidatus Methylomirabilota bacterium | reverse complement strand
CTCGACCTCCTGAAGGCCCACTACGACCACGGTCACCGTCACACCTGATCGTCGGGGTGCCTGCCTAGCCTGGTCTATTCGCGAACGCCGCACGTGCAACCGGCCGGGTGGCGGCGGGGAGGGGTGCGCTCAGGCGGAGTGGACCCCCTCGTCCTGTGCGCCGCCCGCAGGGCGGCGAATCAGGCGAGCGGGTGACGCAGCATGAGCGCACCCCTCCCCCTGCCGACGGGCCCCGGCCGTCTCACGCTCATGAGTTGGTGAAAAGGCCGCGCTAGATCACACGCCCGCCGGCAGACGATTCGCTGACGTCGTCGCGACCGCAGAGCCCAAGGCCGCCCGTGAGCGGCGGTCTTCAGCGCAGGAGCCTGCTGGCCGAATGCTCGAGCCTACAGGGACATTCCGCTCCGGGCGAGGCAGGCCTCGAGCTCGGTGGAGGCACCGTAGATGCGCGGCACCGTCTTCGCCACGGACACCGAGTCGCTGCCCCACTTGGCGCCCGAACCCGTGAGCACGACCACCACGCGCATGTCCTCGTCGAGGTCACCCGCCTGCACGAGCTGCTCGACACCGGCCACGGCGAGAGCGGAGCTGACCTCGGCCCAGATGCCCTCGGTGCCAAGGCTGCGCGCCGCCGCCACCGCTGCCTCGTCGGACACGGGGACGGCGGTCCCCCCGGACTTGCGCACGGCGTCCACGGCCCGCGCGCTCGCCAGGCTTTCGTTGATGGAGGCCGCCACCGAGGGATTCGGCGAAAGACGCACCGAGGTCCCCGCCTGGAGCGAGGCCGCGATGGTGGCGGAGCCCACGGGCTGGCAGGCGATCATACGCGGGATGCGATGGATGATGCCGAGCTCGTGGAGGTCGCGGAAGCCCTTCCAGGTGCCGTAGAGCCCGTTGCCTCGCGCGCAGGGGAAGACCACGGCATCCGGCACGTCGTGGAGATCGCGCACGATCTCCCACGCGATGGTCTTGTAGCCCTCGACGCCGAAGGGATTGTGCACGCGCGTCTCGAGGAAGAGCCCGGCGGGAAACCAGCCGTGCTCGCTCACGAGATAGTCCACGAGGCCGAAGCGATCGGGTCCCTCGATCACCACGGGCTGACCGCCGAAATGGACGATCTGCTCGAGCACGAGGGCGGGCACGGTATCGGCGCACAGGACCACGCAGGGGAGCCCCGCCACTGCCGCGTAGGCGGACACGGAGGCGCCGTAGTTGCCCGTGGAGGACACGACGACCTTCTTGAAGCCCAGGCTCTTCGCCACGGAGACGGTGACGGCGGCGTAGCGATCCTTGAAGGACAGGGTAGGGTTGGCACCCTCGCACTTGAAGAGCAGCTCGGGCAGACCGAGCGCGGGCCCGATGCGACGCGAGCGCACGAGGGGCGTGTTGCCCTCGCCGATGGTGAGCCGGGAAGCGGCATCCGGCACGGGCAGGCGCGGGGCGAAGCCCCAGAAGCCGTCGCGCGTCGCCCCGAAAGGCGCCGCGGTGGGGCGCGCATCGCCCGGGTAGACCGCCTCGAGCACGCTGACCATGCCCTCCCGACCGCAGTCGGGGCAGCCGAGGAACCACGCGTCGAGCCCGCTGCGGAAACGGCAGCGGACACACTCGAACATCACGCTGAGAGTCACGAGACGGGGACCTCCGTGAGGGACCGGGTGCGGGACCCTTCCGCGGAGGAGCGAGCGGCAGCGCGGTCGAGGACCGTCTTCTTGAGATCGACGAGGAGGGCGCGCAGCGGCCCGAGGGACTCGGGATCGATGCGCTCGGCGAACAGCACGAGCTTTTTCCTGGGCGCGAGCTTGTGCACGGTGTCGTAGGACTCCGGGGTGGCGTACACCCGGGGGCAGCCGGCCACCAGCCGGGCCACGCCCTTCGGGTCACGGTAATGGGTGATCTCGATGCTCTTCGTCGTGTAGAACTCGATGAGCTTGGCGAAGCGCACGGCGGACTTGGAGTTGCCACAGACGAGGCCGACGCGGGCTCCCGGCCGCTGGGCCGAGGTGAGCATGTCGAGGAGTACGGCGGGCTCGGGCGCGATGTGCAGGCCGATGATCCGCGCCCCCGCGAGCTGGTCCTGGACGTCGTCGAGATGGAAATAGGGGACCACGAAAAGATCGGCGCTCCGCGGGGCGGGGAGGTTCTGGATCAAGGCCCAGCTCACCGGAGTGCCCAGAAGCGAGGAGAGATCCGCCGCATGCTGCTGGGCGTCGATCCGATTGCACTCGACGAGAACGATCTGGGGAGCGGCCATTCGGTAGAAGCTGGTCAGCTCCTCGTTGATGGTCTGGACCACCTGCTCGGGGCGGAGGCCCAGCATGCGCGCAGAGCGCAGGGCCGGCTCGAGCGTCCGGCGTAGCTCACCGCGGAAGACGTCCTGGGCGGGGAGGGAGCGGCGGGCCGACGGAGCCGCCCGCGCGCGGCGGCCGGGCGAGACGTCGAGCAGCCCCTCACGCGTCAGCAAGCCGTAGGCTTTGCTCACCGTGTTCTTGTTGACGTGGAGGTCTTCGCCGAGCTGGCGGGCGGAAGGGAGGGAGGCGCCCGGCTTCCACGTCCCGGCGAGGATGCCGTTGCGAACCACGGTGACGACCTTGTCGACGGAGCCCATGGGCCTGCCCTCCCTCTGTCCTAGGCAAGCATACAGCACGGTCCTAGGGGGGGCCGTCAAATCGCGGGTGCGGGCCGGTCTCGCCGAGCCCACCTCACGGATTCACCCGATGGTGGGCGGGCTGAAATCGTGAAAGCTGGGCACGTTTCTCTCTATGCTGGGTGGGCGAGGGATTGAACAGTCGGAGGGCGGAGCGATCGGGCCGGGGCCAGGAGGAGCGCCGTGACGCACGGAAGCGGCAAGCACGCGAGCCGGGAGGGACGACCGTGGTGACCAAGGAGCGGTTCGAGCAGGGCATGACGGTAAGCCAGTACCTAGATCAGATGACCATGAACAAGGAGCGGATCCTCGCCGCGCTGAAGTCGATCACGGCCTCGCCGGGCAACGCGCAGGTCCTGGAGCGGCGCCCGGGCATCCGGCGAATCCTCGTCATCACCGAAGACTGGTGCGGGGCGGCCATTGCCTCGCTGCCCTATGTGATCAAGCTGGTGGAGAGCGCGCCGCACATCGAGATGCGGATCTTCCTGCGCGATGCGAATCCCGATCTCATGGATCAGTTCCTCAAGGAGGGGCGCTACCGCTCGATCCCCGTCTACGTGTTCTTCGACGAACAGATGAACGAGCTGGCGCGGTTCATCGAGCGCCGGCCCGACTGATCGGCCTCGCTCAGGACCTCAGATGCGGCTGTTGAGCACGTAGAAGGGCTGGGTGGGGCCGCCTAGCCACTCCCCGTACCAGCGCTGATAGTAGGGCTTGAGGCGCTGGAGCATCGCCGCCCGCCGCCGCTGCTCGTCGCCAATGGTTTTGGCGGCGCTCCTGATCTCCTGGTAGAGCGCCGGCACGTCCACGGTGAGGAAGGCGCGATCCTCCATCACCACCCTGCCGCCGATCACCGCGGTGGCCACGTCGCTTCCCATGGCGCGGTGGAGGAAGGCCTCCACGATGTCGAGCTCGTCGGTGAGCCAGGGATCGTCGAGTACCCGATCGAGATCGACGAGGATGGCATCCGCCTTCATGCCCGGCGTCAGCGCCCCGAGATATCCGTCGAATCCGAGGGCCCGCGCCCCGTTCAGCGTGCCCATGGCGAGGACCTCGCGAGCAGACAGCGGCGGGGTGGTGAGGTCGTAGCTCGGCACGCGGTGCAGCTTGTGCAGCATGCGCAGCTCCATCACCGCGTCCTCGTCGTCGTTGATGGTCTTGTCGTCGAGGCCCATGGCCACGTTCACGCCACGCCGAGCCATCTCGTACACGGGGGCGAGGCCGTTGCGCATGCCGAGATTGCAACTCGGATGGCTGGTGATGGAGGCGCGCCGCGCGGCGAGGATGTCGATGTCGCGGTCGGTGACCCAGATGGCGTGCCCCAGGGCGACCTGCTCATCGATGAGCCCCCGCTCGTCCAGCCAGGCCACTGCCGTTTGGCCGTAGCGCCGCAGCGAGAAAGCCTTCTGGATGGGGGTCTGGAGGCAGTGCATGTGAATGGGGACCTTGCCGAGGCGCACGGAGGTCTCGCGCGTGCGGGCGAGGAACGACTCCGTCACCGCCTGCGCCCAGCTCGGGCTCAGGATGATGCGCGTGTCCTCGGAGTTGAACTTCCCGTAGAGATGGTCGAAGAGGTCGAAGTAGTCTCGCTCCATGCCCGCGCTGTCCAGATTGACGAGCGGCTCGGCGAAGGCGCGCAAGTCGGCGGGCAAGGTAGCGAGGAAGGCCTGCGAGTCGAGCACCAGCTTGTCCACGTTGCGCACGCCGGGCGAGAAGGCGAGTCGAAGGCCGGCGTCGAGGTAGGTGCGGATGGCCCGCTCGCAGAGATCGAGGGCTCGCGGTCCTTCCGTGTCGAAGCCCATGTGATGCAGGGTGGTGCAGCCGCTCCGCACGTGGCGCACGACGCCGAGGGCCGCCGTGAGCTCGGGGCCGAAGGGCGGCATGATCGCCCAGTCGAGAAGGTTGTTCTCGAGATAGTCGTTGAGCACGCCCTTCTGGATGGGTGAGATGGCGCGCCCGTGGCTGTGCGCATCGATGAGCCCGGGAAGGAGGAGCTGCCGGCCGTTGCCGACCACCCGGGCCTCCGGATG
>DATGCY010000463.1:0-2961 GCA_035311385.1 Candidatus Methylomirabilota bacterium | reverse complement strand
CTCACCTCGTACACGGTATAGCATCATTTGACGGCCTCGGCAGGTTGGGCTAGGCTCGGCGCGTGCTCGACCTCGTGATCCGCGGCGGACGTGTCATCACGCCTCAGGGGGTGGGCTCCTGGGACGTGGGCGTGCAGGACGGGCGCATCGCGGTGCTGGGGGCGCCGGGCACCCTGCCCAGCGAGGCCACGAAGGTCATCGACGCCTCCGGCCTCATCGTGGCCCCAGGCGGCGTGGAGCCGCACACCCACCTCGCCCACGGCATCATGTCGCACCCCGAGTCGCCCTCCATCACCCTCGGCCCCGAGGAGGACACGCGGGGCATGGCATGCGGCGGGACCACCACCCACATCGATTTCTGCTACGTGCGGCCGGGCGGCGAGATCATGCCTGTCCTCGAGCAGCGGGCGGCGCGGTGGAAGGGCCAGTCGCACGTGGACTACGCCTTCCACATCACGCTGGCCGGCGCTCTGCCCCTGCGCGTGTTCGAGCAGATGCCCGAGGCGATCCAGGCCGGGCATCCGTCTTTCAAGGTCTTCACCACCAACGTGCTGCCCCCGCATCCGAAGCGTGCCGGCAACCGTCTCGACTTCGGGCGCATCGGCCTCGCCATGGAGAAGACGGCCCAGCACGGCGGCATCATGGTCGTCCACGGCGAGGACGAGGATCTCGTCCAGTTCAACTACGAGCGCTTCCGCGAGGAAGGCCGCATGGACGGGACGAACATGCACCTCGTCCACACCAAGCTCTCCGAGCTGCTGGCCTTCCGCCGCACCATCGCGCTGGCGCGGGCCATGGACGCCACCGTCTACTTCGTCCACACCTCGGCCCGGGAAGGGGTGGAGGCCATCGGTGAGGCGCGCTCCCTCGGCCTGCCCGTGTACGGCGAGACGCTCCACCAGTACGCCTGCTTCAACGCGGAGTACTACAAGACGCCGCGCGGCTTCTGCTCCCACACCTATCCCTCCCTCAAGTTCCCCGAGGACCAGAAGGCGCTGTGGGACGGGCTGGTCTATGGCGGGCTCTCCACCCTGGCCACCGACGAGTATCCAACCAGCCTCGAGCTCAAGCTGCGCGGGCGCACCATCGAGGACGTCACGGGCGGCAACGTGGGCGCGGAGGCGCGGCTCGGCATCGCCTTCACGGAAGGCGTGGGCAAGCGCGGGATGAGCCTCGAGCGCTTCGCCGACATCACCGCCACCAACGCCGCCAAGATCTTCGGCCTCTACCCGCGCAAGGGCGTCATCGCCCCCGGCAGCGACGCCGACTTCGCCATCATGGACCCCGCCATTCGCAAGACGCTGACCAAGGACGACTTCCACGTGACCGACTACAGCCCGTGGGAAGGCTGGCAGATCTCCGGCTGGCCCGCGGTCACCATCCTGCGCGGGCGGGTGATCGCCGAGCGCGGCAAGCTCGTGGGCTCCACGTCGGACGGCCAGCTCCTGCTCCGCAAGCTCGATCCGCAGGTGTTGCAGCGTCCCGTCTGCTGACCGGAGGTCCTCCATGGCCGGCAAGCTCTTCGAGGAGCTCACGGTCGGACAGGTGTTCCAGCACCAGCCTGGTCGCACCGTGACCGAAGCCGACAACGTCTTTTTCTCCTGCCTCACCATGAACCCGCAGCCGCTCCACGTGGACTTCCACGCCGCGGCCCAGGCGGAGTTCGGCAAGCCCCTCGTGAACAGCCTCTTCACCCTGGGCGTCGCCGTGGGGCTCTCCGTGAGCGAGACCACCCTGGGGACGACGGTGGGCAATCTCGGCTTCGAGAAGGTCGAGTTCCCCAAGCCCGTCTTCCACGGCGATACCATCTACGCGGAGACGGAAGTGGTGGACAAGCGCGAGTCGAGGTCGCGTCCCGAGTGGGGCATCGTCACCTTCGAGCACCGCGCCCGCAACCAACACGGCGATCTCGTCATGCGGTGCCGGCGGGCCGCCATGCTGCGCCGGAAGAAAGCCTGAGCGTGCGCCGCTCCCTCCACTTCGTCCCGGGCGGCCAGGAGAAGATGATCGCCAAGGCCCTCACCCTTCCTGCCGACGGGCTCATCCTCGACCTGGAAGACGCGGTCCCCCCGCCCCTCAAGCCCGCCACCCGGCCCCTCGTGCGCCGGTGGCTGGACACCCTCGACTTCGGCGGGCGGGAGCGCTGGATCAGGATGAATCCGATCTTCACCGAGCACGCGGTGCCCGATCTCGAAGAGACCATCGCGGCGAAGCCCGACGGTTACCTCGTACCCAAGCCGCGCAGCGCCGCTGACGTGCGCCGTGTCGCCGCGGAGCTCGAGCGCCTGGAGGAGAAGCACGGGCTGCCCTTCGGTTCCACGAAGATGATTCTCATCGCCACCGAGACCCCGCAGGGGCTCCTCAACATCGCCGAGGTGGCGACGGCGAGCCCGCGGGTGGCCGCCGTCTCGTGGGGCATCGAGGATCTCTCCGCGGCCATGGGTCTGCCCCGGGTGCGCGACGAGGGGGGGCGTTATCTCGACATCCCGCGGTACGCGCGGGTCATGTGCGCGGTGGCCGCCTCTGCGGCCGGGGTGGAGTCGCTCGACACCGTGTACACGGACATTCCCGACCTCGACGGGCTGCGCCGCGAGTGTCGGGAGGGCGTGGCCATGGGCTTCAGCGGCAAGATGTCCATTTATCCGAGCCAGATCGAGGTGATCAACCAGGAGTTCACGCCCTCGAAGGCGGAGGCGGAGGATGCCCTCGCCCTCATCGCCGCCTTCGCCGAGCACGCAGGCAAGGGCGCGGGAGCTTTCGCCTGGAAGGGTCAGATGATGGATCAGCCCCATCTCACGCGCGCGAAGAAGATCGCCGACCGCGCGCGACGTGCGGGCGTGATCTGAACCGCAGCGCCTCCCACCGCCGCGCCGCTCCTCGCCGGATCACCTCGCGCCACGTGACTCTCGCCCTGGCCGCCCTCCTTCTCGCTAGCGCGGTGATCTTCGCCCTGCCCCTGGG
>DATGCY010000462.1:0-10016 GCA_035311385.1 Candidatus Methylomirabilota bacterium | reverse complement strand
GACGTGAAGGAGGCCGTGGACCAGCTCGCCACCGTCATCGAGGCGGAGCGCTGGCGCACGGGCCGCCTCACCCTCACATTCCCCGACGTGGAGGTCCCAGAGTGATGTCATTTCCCTCGCTGGAACAGTCCCTGGACAAGGTCTCGAACCGCTATCTCCTCGTGGTCCTCGCCGCCAAGCGGGCGCGCCAGCTCAATCGCGGCGCGGCCGCTCAGGTCGACAGCCGCCACAAGAAGCCGACCAGCCTCGCCCTCGAGGAGATCGCCGACGCCAAGGTCGGCTATCGCGTCCGCGAGGAGGACGCGCCAAAGGAGTAGCCAGAGCGGAGGCGCGTCGATGAGCGCGGCGGGCAAGCACATCATCCTCGGCGTCACCGGCAGCATCGCGGCCTACAAGGCCGTGCTGCTGCTGCGAGAGCTGACCACCCGCGGCGCCCAGGTCACCGTGGTCATGTCCGCCAATGCTGAGCACTTCGTCGGCCCCCTCACCTTCCGTACCCTGTCGGGCCGCCCCGTCCTCTCGAGCCTGTTCGATCCGCAGAGCGAGGATGCGGTGGAGCACGTGGCGCTGGCCGAGCGGGCCGATGCCCTCGTGATCGCTCCCGCTACTGCCAATCTCCTCGCCAAGGCGGCTCACGGGATCGCCGACGACTTCCTCACCACGCTGCTCCTCGCTGCCCGCTGCCCGGTGCTGATCGCCCCCGCCATGGACGGCGGCATGTGGGACCACGCGGCGGTCCAGGCCAACGTGGAGACGCTCCGCGATCGCAACGTGATCGTGCTCGAGCCCGACGCGGGCGCCCTCGCCTCGGGACTCAGCGGCAAGGGCCGCCTGCCGGAAACGGAAGCCCTCGTGGAGGCGATCGAGCGGGCCCTCACCCCACAGCGCGACCTCGTAGGGGAGCGCGTGCTCGTCACCTCCGGTCCGACGCGCGAGCCCATCGATCCCGTGCGCTATCTCTCGAACCGCTCGTCGGGGAAAATGGGCCACGCCGTGGCCACCGCCGCTCTCCGCCGCGGCGCCGAGGTCGTGCTGATCTCGGGGCCGACGGTGCTCAAGCCGCCTCCCGGCGCCGTGTACGTGCCAGTGCAAACTGCGGAAGAGATGCGCGAGGCCTCCCTGCAGCACCTGGGTACGGCCACCGTCGTGATCAAGGCCGCCGCCGTCGCCGACTATCGCGTGGACAAGCCCAGCGCGACCAAGATCAAATCGGGCGGCAAGAACGACGGGCTCACCCTCGCCCTCGTGCCGAATCCCGACATCCTCAAGGAGCTGGCGCAGAAGAAGGGGGGCGCATTCCTGGTGGGCTTCGCCGCCGAGACCAACGACATGCGCACGAACGCCGCCGAGAAGCTCCGGGCCAAGTCCATCGACCTTCTTGTGGCCAACGACGTGAGCCGGCAGGACATCGGGTTCGAGGTCGACGACAATCAAGTCATCCTGCTGGACCGCTGGGGAGGCGCCCAGGAGCTGCCGCGCATGACCAAGATCGAGGTGGCCCATGCCATCCTCGACCGGGTGCTCGCGCTGCGCTCGACGCCCGAGCCCCGCCGCTCGCCTTCGCGCTGAGCGTGATGGACGATCCGCGCGCGGCGCTCGGCGAGGCTTTCGCCGCCGTCGCCGACACCCTCCGTCATCACCGCGATCTGGGCCTCATCGACGTGGCCCTCGCCCAGCCCGAGGCGCCGGACCCCTCCGCCGCGCTGGCCGCGCAGGAGAAGGCTCTCCAGGGCTGCACGCTCTGCAAGCTCTGCCGGAGTCGGAGAACGGTGGTGTTCGGATCGGGCAACCCGAAGGCCAAGCTGGTCGTCATCGGCGAGGGCCCTGGCGAGGAGGAAGACAAGCAGGGTAAGCCCTTCGTAGGCCGCGCGGGGCAGCTCCTGACCAAGATGCTCGCCTCGGTGGGATTTGATCGCGAGCGCGACTGTTACATCTGCAACGTGGTCAAGTGCCACCCCGAACGGAACCGCAATCCAGAGCCGGACGAGGTCGCCGCCTGCAATCCCTTCCTCATGGCGCAGCTCGACGCCGTCCAGCCCGCGGTGATTCTTGCCCTGGGCAACTTCGCGGCCCAGACCCTTCTCGGCACCAAGGATGGCATCACGCGGCTTCGCGGCCGCCCCTATCTCTATCGCGACATCATCCTCGTACCGACCTTTCACCCTGCCTTTCTCCTCCGCAACCCGGGCGATCAGTACAAGCGGATGGCCTGGGACGACCTCAAGCTCGCTCGCCGGGAGTGGGAACGCCTCACCAGCGGCGTGAGTTGACGAGCGCCTCGCCGCCTCGTGTCGCTGACGTCGTCTTCGACGTCCCCCTGGATCACCCCTTCTCCTACCTCGTGCCGGACGGGCTTTCCGTGGCCGTGGGGCAACGCGTGAGCGCGCCGCTAGGCGGACGCCCCCGCGTCGGCCTCGTGGTGAAGCTCAGACCGGACGGAGGCGAGTCGCTCAAGCCCGTGCTGTCCGTGGTGGAGGCGGCGCCCATTCTCTCCGACGCGGCGCTCCAGCTGGGACGATGGATCGCCGACGAAAGCCTGTCCTCCTGGGGTTCTACGCTCCTCGCCATGCTGCCGCCACCCCCGCGCTCTCGACGCGCCGAGACCGTCGCTCCCGCCCCCGAACTCGGCCACTCCGTTCCACGCGCGTCGGCGGAGCTGTGGACGGACACCGCGCGGGAGGAGCGACTGGTCGCCGAGCTCGGCCAGGCGCCTGGTGGCGCGCTCGTGATCGCTCCCGATACGGAGACCGCCGGGCGCTGGGCGACGCGCCTCGACGCCGCGCGACTCGACAGCGGGGCGCCGGCGGGCGAGCGCCGGGCCGCCTGGTTCGCCTCCGCGCGTGGCCGCTCGCGCGTGGTCGTCGGCACCCGCGGAGCCCTTCTCGTGCCCGTGGCGTCGCCCGCCACCCTCGTGCTCCTCGACGAGCAGGACCCGGCTCACAAGCCGCCGGGGCCGCCACGGCTACACTCGCGCGACATCCTCCGCCGCCGCGCCGGGCTCGAAGGCAGCCGGCTCCTGATGCTGGCGGGCGCTCCTTCAGTAGAGAGTTGGCACCAAACCGAAACGACCGCCGTCCAGCGAGTGGATCGGGAGCCGGCCGGCGCGTGGCCCGAAGTCATCGCGGCGGACACGCGGGGCATCTTGCGGAACCATCCCCTGACCCTTTCCTTGACCCGGGCCATCGAGACCATGTCTCACGCAGGGCGGAGCGTGCTTCTCGTGGTGAGTCGCTCCGCGGGCGCCCTCGGCTGCAACGACTGCGGAGCCGGTCTCCGGTGTCCCGACTGCGGGATCGTCCTCTCCGTACGGCGCGACAGGCGCTTCCTTACCTGCCGTCTCTGCGCCCGCACGGAGCCCTTGCCCGAGCGTTGCCCAAGGTGCGGCGGCCACAAGCTCGCCCCCTTCGGCTGGGATCCCGAGCGCGTTGAAGCCTCGGTGCGGCGGCGCTTTCCCCGTCTCTACGTCTCGCGCACGGACCGGGGCGCTCAGGTGGTCATCGGCACGCCCGCCCTGCTGCGTGAGGCCCGATCGCGTCCGTGGGGAGCGGTGGGCTTCATCTGGCTCGACGGGCTCCTCCGGTCGCCCGACTTCCGCGCGGGCGAGCGCGTGTTCCAGCTCCTATGGGCGGCCGGGGAGCGCACAGGCGCGGGTGGAAAAGTCATCGCCCAGACGCTCCATCCCGAGCACTACGCCCTTACCGCGGTCCGCGCCCGGGATCGCGCGACCTTCTACCGGACGGAGCTCGAGTTCAGGTCCGACCTCGGCTATCCGCCGTTCCGGCGGCTCTGCCAGATCTCGGCGCGCGGCAAGACAGCGGGCGGCGCGCGCGCCCTCCTCGACGAGGTGGCGGGAGCGCTCCGTGGCCTGCCGGAGCTGACCGTCTATCCCCCCATGGCCTTGGGAGCGGCCACGGCCTCAGCTGCCACGAGGATGCGCTTCGTGATCAAAGGAATGGAGGACCTGCCGCGGCGCATCGCCGCGCCCCTCCGCCCCTTCCTCGAGCGGGGAAGGCGCGCGCACGGTATGCTAGAGATAGAAATGGATCCGGTCCACATCTAGGAGGTTCTTTCGCGTGGCCCTACTCGACGTCAGGCTCTACGGCGACCCGATACTGCGGCGCAAGGCGATGCATGTGCAAGAGGTGACGCCCGAGCTCCGCCGGCTCATTTCCGACATGGTCGAGACCATGTTCCACCAGGTCGGCATCGGCCTGGCGGCGCCGCAGGTGGGTATTCCGTACCGACTCCTCGTGATGGACGACGGCAAGGGCGGCGCTCGCGCCCTTGTCAATCCCGTCATCACCCAGCGCAGCGGTTCCGTGGTGGACGAGGAGGGCTGCCTCTCTCTCCCCGGGATCTACGCCGACGTGGAGCGGAGCAAGTCGGTCACCATCGAGGCGACGGACGAGGACGAGCAGCCCATCAATATCGAAGCCACGGGCATGCAGGCGCGCGTCATCCAGCACGAGATGGACCATCTCGACGGGATTCTCTTCATCGACCACCTTTCGCCGGTGGCGCGCGACCGGATCAAGCAGAAGATCCAGAAGCACGGCTTCCCCAAGGAGCGGCGATCTCGCGCCTTCGCCCTCTAGCTTGAAGGTCTTGTTCTACGGGACGCCCGAGTTCGCCTTGCCGACACTCGAGTCCCTCCTGGAGCGCCACAGCGTGGTCGCCGCCGTGACTCAGCCCGACAAGCCTGCCGGCCGCGGCCGGCACCTGAGCCCCTCGCCCGTGAAGGAGCGGGCACTCGCCGCGGGTCTCCCCGTCCTGCAGCCGCCGCGGCTCCGCGATCCCGGCTGGCCGGAGCGGCTTCGCGAGCTCGGGGCCGACGTGGCGGTGGTCGTCGCCTTCGGCCAGATCCTGCCCAAGGCAGTGCTGGACGTGCCGCGACGGGGCTCCATCAACGTGCATGGCTCCCTGCTCCCGCGCTATCGTGGCGCCGCCCCCATTGCATGGGCGATCATCCGAGGCGAGACGGAGACCGGCATCACCACCTTTCAGATGGATCCGGGGATGGACACGGGCGACGTGCTCCTGACCGAGTCCACGCTGATTGGCGCGGAGGAGACGGCGGGCGAGCTCGCCGCTCGGATGAGCGTGATGGGCGCGCGCGTGCTGATGCGCACCCTCGATGCGCTCGAAGCCCTGACGCACGTCCCCCAGGACCACACGCAGGCGACCTTGGCGCCGCGGCTCAAGAAGGAAGACGGTTGGCTTCGGTTCGCAGAGCCCGCGGCCGTGCTCGTCAAACGCGTGCGCGGAACCAATCCCTGGCCAGGCGCGGCGGTGATGACGCCCCCCGGCCGGCTCCTGATCTGGCGCGCGACGGCGGTGCCGCAGGCCTCCGACGCCGGGCCGGGCACGCTGGTCGAGAGCGGCCCCACCCTCGGCATCGCCACCGGCGAGGGGCTGCTCGTGCCCGTCCAGGTGCAGCCCGAGAACCGCAAGGCCATGGGGTGGGGAGATTTTCTCCGCGGGGCCCGGCTCACCGCGGGGACGCGCGTCACGGAGATCCACGCGTGAGTCCCGTGCTGCGCGCGGGACCTGTCTCCCAGTCACGTTACGAGGCGCTCCGCATCCTCGTGCGCGTGGAGGAGGATCGCGCCTTCGCCGACATCGTCCTCGAGCACGCCCTCGAGCATGCCCGGCTCGAGCCGCGCGATGCGGCGCTCTGCACGGAGCTGGTCTATGGCACGCTTCGCTGGCGTCGCCATCTCGACTGGCGGCTGGCTCCGCACCTCAAACGGCCGCTCGACAAGCTCGATCCGTGGGTACGCGCGCTCCTGCGGCTCACCGCGTATCAGCTCTTCTTCCTGGACCGCGTGCCGCGCTGGGCCGCCGTGGACGAGGCGGTGAGCCTGGCCAAGCTCAAGTCGCGCGTGCCGGGCCCACCCGAGTTCGTCAACGCCGTCCTTCGTTCTCTCACGCGCGCCACGGGTGCGCCCCCGCTGCCCGCCTCGCCGGTAGCCGCGGCCGCCGTGCGCTGCTCCTTCCCCGACTGGATTGCCGCGCGCTGGGTCGATCGCTACGGCGCCGCGGAGGCGGAGTCGCTCATGGTCGCCTCCAATGACCGGCCGCCCATGACGGTGCGGGTCAACACGCTTCGCGCCACGCGGGAAATGCTCGCCGCGCGGGTGAGGGACGAGGAGCTCGCGAGCACGCACCCCACGACCCTCGCGCTCGAGGGCCTGGTCGTCGATCGTGGCGCGGCGGGGCGCTGGACCGCCTTCGCTGAGGGATGGTGCACGGTGCAAGACGAGGCGTCGATGCTCGTGGCTCGCCTCCTCGGTCCGCGGCCCGGAGAGCTCGTGGGGGATGTCTGCGCGGCGCCTGGCACCAAGGCGACACACCTGGCCGAGCTCATGGGCAATCGCGGCCGCATTGTGGCCCTGGACCCCCAGGCCGCGCGCCTCAAGCTCGTGGCGAAGGCGGCAACCCGTCTCGGCATCGGCATCATCGAGACCCACGTGGGAGGCGCCGCCGCCCTCGCCGGGCGCTGGCGCGGCCAGTGCGACGCCGTGCTCGTGGACGCGCCCTGCTCCAACCTGGGCGTTCTCCGCCGCAATCCCGACGTGAAGTGGCGGCGGACCGCTGACGACATTCGCCGTCTCCAGTTAAAGCAGCAAACCATTCTGGCCGCCGCCGCCTCGATGGTAAAGCGAGGAGGACGGCTCGTCTACGCGAGCTGCTCGCTCGAGCCCGAGGAGAACGAGGAGGTGATTGCCTCGCTTCCTGGACATGGCTCGGAGTGGCGGCCCGACACGCCGGACGGCTTTCCCGTGCCGCCCGACGCCCAGGGCTTCGTGCGTCTCTTCCCTCATCGGCACGGCACCGACGGCTTCACGGCGATCCGACTACGGCGAGGCGCATGAGTGGGCTCGGGTTTGCGGTCGGCGAACTGCTGGGGTAAGGTCAGGGCGGGATGAAGATCTCTCCGAGCATCCTCTCCGCCGACTTCGCTGCCCTCGGTGACGCCGTCGCTCGCGCGGAGGCGGGGGGCGCCGACATGATTCACGTGGACGTCATGGACGGCTGCTTCGTGCCCAACCTGACCATCGGGCCCTGCGTCATCGAGTCCATCCGGAAGCGGACCCGTCTGCCTCTGGACACCCACCTGATGATCGTTCAGCCCGAGCGCTACATCGAGGACTTCGTCCGCGCCGGGGCCGATCTGCTCACCGTCCACGTCGAGGCCTGCCCACATCTGCATCGGACCCTGCAGCAGATCAAGGAGGCGGGGGCCAAGGCGGGGGTCGCCCTCAACCCGTCGACTCCTCCCGACTCCATCGAATGGGTCCTGGACAGCCTCGATCTCATCCTCGTCATGTCGGTGAACCCGGGCTTCGGCGGGCAGTCCTTCATCCCCCACTCGCTCGCAAAGCTGCGCCAGATAAGAACACTGGTTGGGAGCCGCCCCATCGAGATCTCGGTGGACGGAGGCGTCGCCCGCGACAAGGCAGGGCTCCTCGCCAAGGCCGGGGCAACCACCCTGGTCGCAGGCTCCGCGGTGTTCGGCATGGATGACCCCGCCCAGGCAGTGCGAGATTTGCGTAGTGCGTCGGAAGTACTGAAGTAGGCTTGACTTTTCTGCCTCCTGTCAGTATAGTTTAGCGTTTCCTGAATCCTACTTCAGGCCGAGACCATGCTCGACAGCCTCACTGCACGACTGACAGGAATCTTCGACCGGCTCCGTGGCTTCGGCCGCCTGACGGAGGAAAACGTCCAGGAAGCGCTCCGTGAGGTGCGCGTAGCGCTACTCGAAGCCGACGTCAACTTCAAGGTCGTCAAGGGCTTCGTCGAGCGCGTGCGCGCCAAAGCCATCGGCCAGGACGTGCTCACCTCGCTCACCCCCGGCCAACACGTGGTCAAGGTGGTGCGCGACGAACTGGTCGAACTGCTCGGCGGCTCGGGCCACCGCCTCGCCATGGCGCCGCACCCTCCGACCGTGATCATGCTCGTTGGGCTCCAGGGCTCGGGCAAGACCACCTCCGCCGCCAAGCTCGCCCGGCATTTCCAGAAACAGGGGCAGCATCCCATCCTCGCCTCTGCCGACGTGTACCGTCCCGCGGCGATGGAGCAGCTTCGGAGGCTCGGCAAGGAACTGGGCATTCCCGTGCTCGGCGAGGAAAGCAAGAAGCCGGCGGACATCTGCCGCGCGGCGCGCGACGAGGCCGCCCAGCGTGGGCTATCTCCGTTGATCCTCGACACGGCGGGACGCCTGCACATCGACGAGGAGATGCTGGAGGAGCTGCGCGCGATCAAGAAAGATGTCTCGCCGCATCACGTCCTCCTCGTGGTCGACGCCATGACGGGCCAGGATGCCGTGACGGTGGCGGAGAAGTTCAACGCCGCGGTGGGCATCGATGCGGTCGTGCTGACCAAGATGGATGGCGATGCCCGCGGTGGGGCGGCCCTGTCCGTCCGCGAGGTCACGGGCCGTCCGATTGCCTTCGTGGGCGTCGGCGAGAAGACCGACGCCCTGGAACCGTTTCATCCCGACCGGCTCGCCCAGCGGATCCTTGGGATGGGCGACGTACTCTCCCTCGTGGAAAAGGCTCAAGCCAGCGTCGATGCCTCCCAGGCCGAGGAGATGGCGCGCAAGATTCGCGAGGAGAGCTTCACCCTCGAGGACTTCGCCACCCAGCTCAAGCAGCTTCGCTCCATGGGGCCCCTCGGCCAGATCATGGAGATGATCCCGATGTTCAAAGGGGCCAAGGGCCTGCCCAAGGAGCTCAAGGGCGAGGAGCAGGACCTCAAGCGCTTCGAGGCGATCATCAGCTCCATGACGCCCGATGAGCGCCAGAAGCCCGCGATCATCAATGGGAGTCGGCGCGCCCGCATCGCCAAGGGCAGCGGCACGCAGGTCGCCGACGTTAACCGGCTCCTCAAGCAGTACGCGCAGCTCAAGCAGATGATGAAAGGTCTCAAGCAGATGGAGGGACGCATGGGCAAGCTCAAGGGCGCCCTGCCGTTCCTGCCACGCTAAACAACACGAAAGAGGTGAGCCCGTGGCAGTGCACATCAGACTGAGACGGACGGGGACGACGAAGAAGCCGGCCTATCGCGTGGTGGTGGCGGACTCCCGCTCGGCCCGCGACGGCCGCTTCATCGAAGTCATCGGACACTACAATCCGCTGACCAATCCCCCCACGATCAAGATCTCCACCGACAAGGCTGCGGAGTGGATCAAGAAGGGGGCACAGCCGTCGAACACCGTGAAGCATCTCCTCGCCCAGGCCACCAAGGCCGTCCAGGGGTAGGGATCGAGACATGGCGTCTGGAGCCCTCGTCGCCGTGGGAGAGGTGCTCCGGCCATGGGGACTCCGGGGCGAGCTGAGGGTGCGGCCGCTCACGGACAGGCCGGCGGAGCGCTTCCGGCGCCTGCGCCGATGCGTGCTGTGGGAGCCCGAGGTCGACCGGCGCGAGGATGTGCACATTGCGGGTTGCCGCTTCGACGGTGAGGAGCTGTTCGTGACGATGGAAGGCGTGAGCTCGCCCGAGGAGGCGAAGCGGTTCTCGGGCCGGCTCCTCGCGGTGGCGCAGGAGGACGCGCTGCCCGCTCCCGAGGGGCACTTCTATCCCTGGGAGATGGCGGGAGCGACGGTCGAGACGCGCGAAGGAGAGCGAATCGGCGAGTTCGTGGGGGTGGAGGATCACGCCGCTCAGCCGCTCTGGATCGTGGCCCGCGAGGGAAGGGAGCTGCTGGTGCCGGCGGTGCCGGAGATCGTGGTGGACGTGAACGTCAAGGAGCGGCGGATCGTGATCGATCCGCCCGAGGGGCTGCTCGACCTGTGAAGATCGACATCGTCACCCTGTTCCCCGGCATGGTGGAGCCCGCCCTCGCCGACTCCATCGTCGGCCGCGCCCGCGCGCGAGGCCTGGTGGACATCCGCGTCCACAACCTGCGCGACTGGGCGGAGGGGCGACATCGCGTGACGGATGACACACCCTTCGGGGGCGGGGGCGGCATGATCATGAAGCCCGATCCCATCGCGCGCTGTCTGGAGGCGCTG
>DATGCY010000461.1:0-3116 GCA_035311385.1 Candidatus Methylomirabilota bacterium | reverse complement strand
TCCTGCGCGGTGGCCAGGCGCTCCGTCATGTCGTTGAAGGCCGAGCCGAGGCGCGCCAGCTCGTCGCCCGAGCTGATGCGGGCGCGCGCCTGGAAGTCCCCCTCGCCGATGCGATGGGCGACCCGGGCGAGATCCTGGATGGGACGGACGACCACCCGCCGCATGGCGAAGCCGAGAACGGCGGCGGCGGCCACGATGGTGAGCACCGCCACGAAGAGCTGGCGGTTGCGCTGCGCCCGCACCGCGTTCATCACCGGTTCCATCGACGTGGCCACGCGCACCACCGCGCGCACCTTGTGATCGGTGCCGTGGCAGCCCTGGCAGCGCTCCTGGTTGGCGATGGGCTGCGCGAGCACGAAGAGGGTCTGCCCATTGGCGTTCAAGACGGCTTCCTGCGTCTTGAGCGTGTCCACCGCCTGCTCGAAGAGGGTCCCCGTCATAGGCGGGCCCGCCGGACGCGCCATCTTCTTGATGCTCTCCATCACGCCCGGTTGCAGCTCCGCCTCCTTCATCACCTGCATCAAGGTAGAGGTGTCGGTGAAGGCCTCGACGCCGTTGCGCCGATACACGGTGAGCCCCTCCACGGGCGTGTTCTTCTGCATCTCGAGGATCTGCATGCGCGCGATGTCGGGACGCTCCTGGAGCATGGCCGCCTCGATGCTGGCGGTGAGGGTCGCCGTGAGCTTGCGCGCCGCCTGCTTGCTCTGCTCCACGAGGAGCTCCGCCTCGCGCTGGATGGTCAGGATGGTGGAGACGCCGAAGCCCACGATGAGCACGACCACGATGAGGACGATGATCTTGACGGCGAGCGGGGCGCGCACCCTCAGATTCGCCTCGCCCGGCCCGCCCAGTACGGCTCGCGCAGCACCCGCTTGATGAGCTTGCCCGCAGCGTCGCGCGGGAAATCGTCGTGAAAGGTCACCTCGCGGGGCACCTTGTAGCCGGCGAGATGCTGGCGCGCGAAGGCGACCACGTCCTCGACGGTCAGTCGGCTCCCCGCGCGCGGCTGGATGGCCGCGTGCACACGCTCGCCCCAATCGTCGTCGGGCACTCCAAACACCGCCACGTCCTGAATATCGGGATGGCGGTGCAGCGCGTCCTCGATCTCCGCGGGATAGATGTTGACGCCCGCCGAGATGATCATGTCGCGCTTGCGATCACAGATGTAGTAGAAGCCCTCGGCGTCCCGGTACGCCACGTCGCCCACGGAGTACCAGTCGCCCCGCCGCATCGCCGCGCTGGCCGCGGGGTCCTTGTAGTACTCATCGAGGATGCCCGAGAACTGCTTGACGTAGAGCTCGCCCGGCTCCCCCACGGGCACGGGCTTGCCGTTGTCGTCGAGGAGCGCGAGTTCGCGCCCCGGCGCCGCCTGGCCACATGACCCGGGCTTCCGCAGCACGTCGGCCGGCTTCAGGATCGTGTTCACCCCCAGCTCCGTCGAGCCGTAGAACTCGTAGAGCACCGGGCCGAAGTGGCTCATCACCGCTTCCTTCACGCTCATGGGACAGGGAGCGGCGGCCATGATGATGGCTCTCATGGACGATACGTCGTAGCGGGTCCGAACGGATTCGGGCAAGTCCATGATCCGCTTGAGCAGGGTGGGCGCCATGAAGGTGCTGGAGCACCGGCGGCGCTGGATCTCGGCGAGGGCGCGCTCGGCGTCGAACTTGGGCATGATCACCACGGTGGCGCCCACGATGTGGGCGTAGGTGGCGAACCCGGCAGGGGCCGAGTGGTACATGGGCCCGGCCACCAGATGCACGTGGTTCGGGTCCAGTACGTCCATGGCGCGGAGAGTCTCCATGAGACTCTGCGGGTCGATGCTCTGGCGGAGCGCGCCCTTGGGCTTGCCCGTGGTGCCTCCCGTGTAGATGATCGAGGCGCCGAAGGCCGCGGCATCGAGCTCTACCGGCTCGGGCCGCCCGCGAGCGAGGAGATCGTCGAGATGCGTCGCCCAGTCCCGTCGAACCTCTCCCAGGAGAACGAAGTGGCGCACCTTGCGCGCCGCCGCGCGGATCGCCTCGACTACCGGCAGGAACTGGTCGCTCACGAACACCGCCACCGCGTCGGAGTGATCGAGGATGTACGCCACCTCCTCGGCCACCAGGCGGTGGTTCATGGGCGCGGGGACGAGACCCGCCGCGCGGGCGCCGGTGCCCGCCAGCAGGTGCTCGATGGAGTTGGCGGCGTAGACGATGACGTGCTCGCCGGGGCGGAGCCCGAGGTCGACCAGGGCATGGCCGAGGCGATTGCGTCGCTCCACGAACTCCGCCCAAGACCAGACGCGATCGCCCTCGATCAGTGCGGGCTTGTCCGGGTGGCGGGCGGCGTGGGCACCGAGGACATCCATCGCGCCCGCTATGTAGCATGCCGCCACCGCGAAAGCCACACGGAAACATGACGCGTCGTTCGTCCCGTGCGAGGCCGCCGATGGTCGTGGTGGACCACGCGAGCGCGCTCATCGATCAGCCCGTCGCCCTCGAGCTGCGCGGCTACGCGGCAGGCCAGCCCGTCACTCTCACCGCGAGCATGGAGTTCGCTGACGGCTCCCGCTGGCAGTCGCACACGACCTTCGTCACCGACGAGTCTGGATGCGTGGATCTCACGCGCCAGGCGCCCGTGTCGGGCACCTATGAAGGCGTGGCGGCCATGGGCTTCATCTGGTCGGCCGAGCGCCAGCCGGGGGGCGACGTCCATCCGTTTCCTGCGGGCATCGTGATGCGACCCTGGCTCGTCGAGCTCGAGGCGCGCGCCTCGGACGGCACGACCAGCCGGCTCACCCTGGAGCGCCGCGGAGCGGGCATCGGCGTCATGCGAGAGCCGATCCGGCGCGAAGGCATCGTCGGCACCCTTTTCCTGCCGCCCGAACCTGGCCCGCATCCCGCGGTGATGGTCCTCTCCGGCGGCACCGGCGGTCTCTCCGAGGGCCGGGCGGCCATCCTCGCCTCCCATGGCTATGCCGCGCTCGCCCTCGGTTACTTCGGTGTCGAGGGCTTGCCTCGCGGTCTCGTCAACATCCCGCTCGAGTATTTCGAGCGGGCGATCCGCTGGATGCGCGCTCAGCCCTGGCTTGGCGACCGCCTCCTCGCGGTGTCGGGCCCCTCACGCGGCGGCGA
>DATGCY010000460.1:0-6897 GCA_035311385.1 Candidatus Methylomirabilota bacterium | reverse complement strand
CGCCGGCCCATCGTCGAGCGGTGGATCGAGCGCTCGGGTCGCTATGCCGAGATGATCCAGAGCGTGCTCAGGTCGAAGGGGCTCCCCGAGGATCTGATGTTCACGGCGATGATTGAGAGCGGCTTCAACCCCGTGGCGGTCTCCCGGGCAGGGGCGAAAGGCCTCTGGCAGTTCATGGCCCCCACCGCTCGCCGCTATGGCCTGCGCGTCGACCGCTGGGTCGACGAGCGGCTCGACCCCGAGAAGTCCACGGTGGCCGCCGCTCGGTACCTAGCGGACCTCTACGCCATGTTCGGGTCCTGGGAGCTCGCCAAGGCTGCCTACAACGCGGGGGAGATGAAGGTCCTGCGGGCTATGAACGTGCTCGGCTCCAAGGACTTCTGGGAGCTCACGAGAGGACCGATCCTTCGAGACGAAACCAAGAACTACGTTCCCGCCATCCAGGCGGCGACGATCATCGGCCGCGAGCCTGAGCGCTACGGCTTCACGGCCTCGCAGTCCGGACCTCTCAGTTACGAGGTTGCTCCCGTGCCGCAGAGTGTCAGGCTCGCCCAGGTTGCGGCCCTGACCGGGGTGAGCCTCGACACGCTTCGCGAGCTCAATCCGGAGCTCTACAACAGGCAGACGCCCCCCGGAGGAACCTATCTTCTCAAGTTCCCCATTGGTACCTCGCAGCGCTTCGTCGAGGCCCGGCTCCAGGGCCACCGGATCACGCTCGCCACTCGTGACGTGGGCAAGCCGGAGGTCCATGTCGTCAAGCCGCGAGAGACCCTCCGCAGCATCGCCAAGCGTTACGGCATGTCCCTCGCGTCGCTCCTGCGCCTCAACGACCTGAGCGAGGGTCGACACCTCCGTCCGGGCGAACGCCTCCGCATCGCCGCCGCCCGCTAGTCGGCGCGGGCGGATGAAGGTCGAAGTCAAGCTCTTCGCTCTCCTCGAGCAGTACCTTCCCAAGGGCGCTCACGGCGACGGCATCGTCCTCGATCTCCCCGCGGGGACGACGGTGGGCCACGTGGTGGAATCCTTGAAGATCCCTAAGGAGCTGTCCTGCATGACCGTGGTCAATGGTCAGGACGTTCCTCCCGAACACGTCCTCATGACCGGCGACGTCCTCGCGATGTTTCCTCCCCTGGCGGGAGGCGCGTGAACACACATCCCTGATACGTCCAGGAGGATCCCATGCCGACCGTCAGGCTCAGAGCCGCTGCCGAGTATCCGCCGTCATCCCAGAAGCTGTTCGAGGCGAGCCGGGCGTGGTTCAACTACGACTTCACGGAGCCGCCCGCCATGAGCCGGGTCATGGCCTGGGACGTCGAGTTCGGCGGCCCTCACGGCCGCGCCATGAAGCGTGCGATGGGCCCGGGCGAGTTCACCCGCGGCGAGAAGGAGATGGTCGCCGCGGTGGTGAGCGGCATCAACGCCTGCGAGTACTGAGTCAAGGCTCACACTGCAGCCGGGAAGCTGCAAGGGATGACGGGCGATGCGCTGTGGTACGAGGCAGCGCAGGTGGTGGGCATCACCAATGCCCTCAACGTGGCCGCCGACACGCTGGACGGGCTGGAGGCCGTCGACGAGGCGAGCGCGCCGGCCGAGGCCCGGGTGCTCTTCGCGGAGATGCGCGACTTCTATCAGCGTGATGCGATCCCGCCGGGTTTCCGCTTTATCGCTCGTGACCCGACCTATGCCGCCGAGGTCTGGGCCGCCATGCGCCACGCCTTCGCCGACCATCGTCTCTCGCGGCGCCTCAAGGAGTCCCTGGCCTTTGCCGTCTCCGTGACGAGCCGGTCGGCGTCGGGCGCGGACTTCCACCTGTCCGAGATGCGGCGGCTCGGGGTGGGGCCGCGGGGCGTGATGGAGATCGTGGGGGTGACGCAGATGTTCTCGAGCTACACCAAGATCGCCGACACCCTCCAACTGGAGCCCGACATGGGCGGGATCGCCCCCGAGGATCCGAGCCCCGCGCCGGGAGGTGCTCCGCGCCGAGACGGCTCGCTCACGTGAGGGGTAGCTCCTTCACGAACAAGGTATAGGGGGAGCGCCGCGTCGCCTCCAACGCCTCGCGGATCTCTGCCGCGCCCGCTCCCGCCCCCGCTGCGAGGAGGGCGTCGAAGAAGCGTGTGTAGAACTCGTCGGGAAGGACGGAGATCGTCACGCGCAGTCGGAGCCCCTCACGCTCGAGGCGACGCGCATACGTGAGCACGAAGCGCCCGCCCGGTGGAATGCGCGTGTCCGCGATCTCTCGGGCGAGATCGAGCGGCACCTCGCGTCCGATGGTGCGCTCTTCGACGCTGCCCTCCACCGCGGCGTCGCCCTCGTCGACGAGCTCGGCCCTCACCCGCACCTGCGGCGTCACGTAGGTGGGAAAGGCATGACCGACGCCGGGCGTGGTGATGGTGAGCTGCGCTCGCATCTGGTCACCCACGCGGTAGCGGGGCCGATCCGCCTGGAGCGTGACCCGGACTCCAGAGCGGACCATCTCCGGATCGTGAATGCCCCGCCACAGGTGCCGGCGATCGGGCATGTGGCAATTCTGGCACTGTAGGCCCCGGCGCGAGGCAGGGCTCTCTCGCCACTCCGCGTAGGTGTTCTCGAGCGGCTTGCCGTTCAGGCTAAGCCCCTCCGCGCCGAACTGATGACAGGCCGCGCAGAATTCCGAGCGCAGGAAGGCGGAGGTTCGCGTCACCCCGCCGTGGGGCAGCTGGGCCCTTGGGGCGCGATTGGCCGTGGACCCGTCACGGCGCGGCGGGCCGAAGTGCTCGTGCTGCCGCACGTGACAGCTCGCGCAGATGATGCCGCGAGCCTGTAGGCTCGCGTTGAAGCTGGGATTGGCAACGAGCTGCCCGTCGACCACAATCTCCCGACGCTGCTCGGCGACGGGGGAATGGCAGCGCGCGCACGAGCGGGCGGCGGCGGGCTCGCGCCGGACCATCTCCACGAGCTGTCCCGCGACGCCCGGGCCCATGCTCTTCGCGTGCAGCGAGGTCTGCCAGTCGCCGAATTGCACGGGATGGCACGCCCCACAGGCCTCCGGCTGGATCGAGCGCTCGATCGGCGTGAAGCTGGCCGGCGGCGTCCCGAGCTGCGGAATCGGTCTGCCCCAGTGACGCGCGATGAAGTCGCTCTCGGCCGCCGATGGATCGCGGGGAAGCGGCCGCGTTTCGGCGCCGGCGGAGGGGAAGACGAGGGCGAGGAGGGCCACGGTCAAGATTCCCTCCGTCCACCTCATCGACCGCGAGCCTATCACGCTCGTCTCCCCCCGGGCGCCGTGCGGATGGTACACTCCACCTTCGATTCGGCTGTGGTCGGCCGCACGGAAGCGTCTAGGATCCCGGTGGGCCTCCCGGACTTCAAATCCGGCGTCCGGCTCTAGACAAGTCGGAGGTGGGTTCGACTCCCACACGCTTCCGCCATGCGTTCCCACCTGCGAGCACACGATGGACACACGAAGGACCGAGGCCAGGGCAGGCGAAGCGAAGGGCCGCGGCAGCCGCGGGCTCTGGCTCGGGATCGGCGGCATCGCGGTAGCGGCGGCCCTCGTGGCGGGGGCGATCGCCTACCGGGCCGCGGGCGCGCAGCCGGGCGTCAGCTTTCCCGACCAGGGCAACCGGCACGTCATGACGCTCAAGGAAACCATTCCGCCCTACAACTCGACGCCACCCACCTCGGGGCCTCACCTCCCGTACATCGCGTCGTGGGGCATTTACACCGAGCCGATCCCCGATCAGCTCCAGGTGCACAACCTCGAGGACGGCGGGGTGCTCGTCCAGTACAACTGCCCCGATGGCTGTCCCGACCTCGTGGCCAAGCTCAAAGGCATCGTGTCGGGCTACGACCACCAGGTCATCCTCGCCCCCTACCCGGGAATGAAGACGCGCATCGCCCTCACCGCCTGGACGCGTCTCGACGCCTTCAACGACTTCGACGAGAGTCGGATCCGCCGCTTCATCACCGCCTACCGGGGGATCGACCATCACCCGCGGTAGAATGCCGGCATGAGCAGACCGCGCCGGCGCATCTTCCGTGTGGCCTGCGCCGGTCTCGTGGCCATGGGAGGAGGAGGTTGCGCCGCGTACATCTCGCCGCTCCAACCCCCGCCGTATCGCGATCACGTTGCCGCGCCCTACGACGTGACATGGGCGGCCCTCATCCAAGCGCTCGCCTATGACAACGTGCCCGTGCGCACGGTGGCCAAGGACTCGGGCGTCATCTCCTCCGACGACATCGTCTCGCCCATCGGGGTGTACGCCGACTGTGGGAGCAAGGGCGACAAGCCCCTGGAGGGCGAGGCCCTCGTCACCTTCATCGTGTTCGTTCGCCCCAATGGGCAGACCACAGAGCTTCAGATCAACAGCAAGATGCGGACGTTCCGCCTGGGCAAGCCGGGCAAGCTCACGCCCGATCCCAACTACGAGTGCGTGTCCACCACCCGCTGGGAGCCGAACTTCGTGGATACTGTCCGCCGGTACGTGAAGGAGTAGGCGATGCCGCCCAAGCTGCCCGAGCTCGTGAAGCGCGCCCGCCGTCTCGCCACCGAGCGGGACCGCCTCGTCCAGGAACTGGCGAAGGAATGGGCGACCGCGCTCCGCGGTCAGGGCTTCTCGGCCCGTGACCTCGAGGAGCTGTGGGCGGGGCTCACCGAGGAAGCGGTGCGGCGGCTCTTGCAGACCGACGCGCGCCAGGCCGGGGCCGAGGCCATCCGTCACGAGGCACGCGAGGTCATCGCCCGCGTGCGCACCCGCGTGGAGACCGAGCTTGCCCCGGAAGGCTGACGTGCAACCCCTCCTGCGGGCCCTCCCCGGCGTGGATTCCATCGTCACGCGTGTGGAGCGGCATCCCGCGCTCGCTGCGCTGCCGCGTCGACGCCTCATCGAGGCGGCGCGCGAGGTGCTGGCCGTGGAGCGCCGCCACGTGCTCGAGGGCGCGGCGGATGCCGCCTCGCCCGATACTCTGGCCGAGCGCGTGATCGCCCGGCTCTCCGAGCGCGGTGCCTTCTCGCTCTCCTCCGTCGTCAATGGCACGGGCGTCGTCCTCCACACCAACCTCGGCCGCAGCCTGCTCTCACCGCTGGCTCGGGAGCGACTCGCCGGGGCGGCCGCGGGATACACCAACCTTGAAATGGACGTGGCCCGAAAAGTGCGAGGCTCGCGCTACGCGCACGTGAATCCGCTCCTTCAGCGCCTGACGGGCGCCGAGGCCTCTCTTGTGGTGAACAACTGCGCCTCGGCAGTGCTCCTCGCCCTGGAGAGCCTGGCGCGCGGCAAGGAGGTCATCGTGTCGCGCGGTGAGCTCATCGAGATCGGCGGGGAGTTCCGTATTCCTGACATCCTCGAGCGCTCGGGCGCCATTCTGCGCGAGGTCGGCACCACCAATCGCACGCACCTCAAGGACTACGCGCAGGCCATCGGGCCCGAGACGGGCCTGCTCCTCAAGGTCCACACCTCCAACTACCGGGTGGTCGGCTTCACCGCCAACGTGTCCTCGCGCGAACTCGGCGAGCTGGGGCGCGCGCGGGGCGTGCCCGTGATGGAGGATCTGGGCTCGGGCTGCCTCGTCGATCTGCGGCGCTACGGGTTTCCCTACGAGCCGACGGTGCCGGAGGTGGTCGCCTCGGGCGTGGATCTCGTGGCGTTTTCGGGAGACAAGCTCCTGGGTGGGCCGCAGGCGGGTGTCGTGGTCGGCAAGGCGGAGCTCATCGGCCGCCTCGCTCGCAACCCGCTCAACCGCGCGCTCCGCATCGACAAGCTCACGGTCGCCGCCCTCGAGGCCACTCTCTATGCCTACGAGGCGGGCGACGCCCTCGAGACCATTCCCACCTTGCGCATGCTGACGGAGAGCCAGGGGTCGATTCGTCGGCGGGCCAGGAGCTTCTTGCGGCGTCTCTCCGGTGAGGCCTCAGCGCGGCTCGGGGCGGAGTTGGTCGACGCGACCTCGGAGGCGGGAGGCGGCGCCCTGCCCACGGTGGCCCTCCCCACCGTCGCTCTGTCGCTCGGCACTCCGAGCGAGCCGGCCCAGAGCCTCGACGAGCGGTTGCGCACGGGCCGGCCGCCGGTGCTCGGTCGTCTGCTCGACGATCGGCTACTCCTGGATTTCCGGACCATCCAGGCCACCGATCTCTCCGCTCTCGCCTCCGCCCTCGCTCAGCTCTGATCGTGGCGAAGCACGTCGTGGTGGGAACGGCCGGGCACATCGACCACGGCAAGACCTCGCTCGTGAAGGCGCTGACGGGCACCGACACCGACCGGCTCCCGGAGGAGAAGGCGCGCGGCATCACCATCGACCTCGGCTTTGCCTTCCTCGAGGAAGCCGACGATCTCACTATCGAGATCGTGGACGTGCCGGGGCACGAGCGCTTCGTGAAGAACATGCTGGCCGGGGTAGGCGGCATCGATCTCGCCCTCCTGGTCATCGCCGCCGACGAGGGCGTGATGCCGCAGACGCGAGAGCACCTCGCCATCTGCCAGCTCTTGCGCATCAAGGCGGGCATGGTGGCCCTGACCAAGACGGACCTCGTCGAGCCCGACTGGATCGAGCTGGTCAAGGATGACGTGATGCGTTTGCTCGAGGCCACCTTCCTCGCCGGCTGTCCCGTCGTGCCCGTCTCCGTGAAGACGGGGGGAGGGTTGTCCGAGCTGCGCCAAACGCTCGCCCGCCTAGCCGTCAAGGTCCCCTCACGCGCCTCGGACCAGACACCGCGCCTGCCCGTCGATCGCGTGTTCACGATCAGAGGCTTCGGCACCGTGGTCACGGGCACGCTCATGACGGGCCGCCTCGGCGTGGAGGACAGGGTCGAGATCTTTCCCCGAGGGCTCCAGGCGAAGGTGCGAGGGCTCCAGATCCACGGCCATGGCGTCGACAGCGCCCAGGCGGGCCAGCGCACCGCGGTGAATCTCCAGGGGG
>DATGCY010000459.1:0-5484 GCA_035311385.1 Candidatus Methylomirabilota bacterium | reverse complement strand
ACGAGCCGCCGCATCTCGGCGATCTCCGCGTCGGTGGCGGGTCGCTGGCTCGCGTCCTCGCCGAGGACGTAGGTGCGCACTGACGAGTGACCCACGAAGGAGGCAACGTTGGGCACCACGCCGCGCCGCTCGAGGGAGTGGAGGTACTCGGGGTAGCTCTCGAAGTCCCAGCTGATGCCCGCGCGCATGGCCTCGAGCGACATACCCTCCACGTGGGTCAGGTTGCGCATGACGACATCGCGATGCTGCGGCCGGCACGGGGCGATGGTGAAGCCACAGTTGCCGATGACGACCGTGGTGACGCCGAGGGCCATGGACGGCGTGGCGAAAGGGTCCCAGGTCAGTTGGGCGTCGTAGTGCGTGTGGATGTCCACGATGCCCGGAGCGAGCACCAGCCCCTGCGCGTCTATCCGCTGCCGAGCGGCGCCCAGGTCCCGGCCCACGGCCGCGATGCGGCCGCCGGCGACGGCCACGCCTCCCTCGCGGGCGGGATGGCCCAGGCCGTCGATGATGCGAGCGTTGTCGATGACGAGATCATGCACGGGCGAGGCCTCCGTGTGGGATGCCGAGGAATGGGATCGGCGGACGGTGCGAGGGTAGTCCGGCGCGCGCTCGCCCGTCAACCGCCGTGGTCGTTGACTAGGCGGAACCGGCGCCGTCATGGGCGCCGGAGAGGCTGTGCTAGGATCGCGGCACGAAGGGCCCGGCGCCGGTGCCGGGAGAACGCTCGGCGAACGCTCAGCCGAAGGAGGCCACGATGACGTCGGACTCGAGAGCACCGGGGCGAGGCATCACCAGGCGGGCCTTCGTGGGAGGCGCGGCCGCGCTGCCCCTCGTCGCGCGAGGCATCGAGAGAGTCGCCGCGCAGCCGATGCGCAGCAAGCCCTTCGCAGGGAAGACGCTCAACGTCTTCATGTTTGACCATCCCTATCCGCGGGCCCTGAAGGAGCTCCTACCGCAGTTCACCGAGCTCACGGGCATCAAGGTGGAGATGGACACGCCGGGCTTCCTCGTCTACAACCAGCGGGCCGACCTCGAGCTCTCCACCGGCTCGGGCGCCTACGACGTGATGGTCCTGAGCTTCATCTTCTCCGGGAAGTGGATGGGGGCGGGCTGGGCGAGCCGGCTCAATGACTTCATCGCGCGCGAGGGGGCCACCGACGCCGCCGATTTCCTGTCCGGCGCCATGGCGCCCATGAAGACCGGCCAGGACGTCTTCGCGCTACCCTTCGTGGCGGAGAGCACGCTCATGGTGTACCGGCGCGACGTGTTCGAGAAAGCCGGGCTCAAGCCGCCGGACACCTTCGACGAGCTCCTCGCCGATGCGCCGAAGATCCAGACGGCGGAGATGAAGGCGTATATGGGCCGCGGCCTCGGCGGATTCCACTGGATCTGGCCCAACTATCTCTTCGCCTACGGCGGAAAGTTCTTCGCCGATCCGCCGAAGGACCTCACGCCCCTGCTCGCTTCGGCCGAGTCGATCAAGTCCGCAGAGGTGTTCGGGCGGCTGTACCGCGAGTTCAGCGTGCCCGGCGTGCAGAGCTATGCCGAGCCGCAGTCCTCGGGCGGCATGATGGAGGGGCGGACCGCCGTCTACATCGACGCGCTGGCCTGGGTCGGTCTCGCCGCTGATCCGGCCAAGAGCAAGGTGAAGGATCGCGTGGGCTTCGCCCTGCCACCGGGCGGACCTGCCGGTCGCTTCCCGCAAGCAGCAGTGCACGGGCTCCAGATCCCCGCTGGCGCCAAGCAGAAGGACGTCTCGTGGGAGTTCGTCAAATGGGCGACTTCGAAGGAAGTCATGGGGAAGATCTCGGAGACGGTGATCTACCCGGCGGTGACGCGCGCGAGCGTGCTCGCCAGCCCTGCCTATCGCCAGAAGTACAATTGGGGCGGCGCGGACATCGGCGCGCTCCACGGCGCCGTCCTCAAGCAGGCCGCCGCGGGCTACATGGCTTATCGCACGGTGCCGGAGTTTCCGCCGGTCGGTGATCGGGTCAGCATCGCGCTGTCCGAGATCTCCACGGGGCAAAAGCCGGCGGCCCAGGCCATGCGCGATTGCCAGCGCGACGTGGAGGGGATCCTCACGAAGGCGGGTCGCACCATCCGGAAGTCCTAGGCGCGCGAACGAGCGGGCGGACCATGCAGCGGCGCGAGCGCGTCTTCGTGGTCCTCCTGTCTCCCGCGCTGATCGTCCTCGCCCTCGTCACGCTCGCGCCCTTCGCGTTTCTTCTCCTCACGAGCCTCACCCCGCTCAATCTCGCCAAGCCGGCTACCTGGTGGGACTTCCATCGACCCCTCGCCAACTTCGTCGACCTCCCCGCCGACGGGCGATTCCTCAACTCACTGGGCGTCCAGCTCCGCCTCTCCGCCTTCACCGTCCTCGGCCAGCTTCTCCTCGGCCTGGGCGCGGCCCTTCTCCTGAACCGGCGATCGCGCGTGCTCGAGGCCATCCGCGCGCTCTTCATCATCCCGATGGTGCTGCCGCCCATCGTGGTCGCCATCATCTGGAAGGTGCTCTTCACCCCCGACATCAGCGTGCTCAACTGGGTCCTAAGCCTGGCGCATCTGCCGCAGCCGGCGTGGCTCGCCGAGCCGCGCCTCGCCCTGCCGGCGATCGTGGTGGCGGATGTCTGGGAATGGTTTCCGTTCACCCTCCTCATGCTCCTGGCCGCTCTCCAGATGATGCCGACGGAGCCCATTGAAGCGGCGCGGATCGACGGCGCCGGAACCTGGCAGGTCTTCCGCCACGTGGTCCTGCCTCTGCTGCGCCCCGCCATCGTAGTCACCGTGCTCTTCCGGCTGATCGAGAGCGTGAAGGCGTTTCCGCTCATCTTCATCATGACGGGCGGCGGGCCGGGCACGGTGACGGAGGCCACGAACTACTACGCGTTCCTCCAGGGCTTCACCTACAGCCTCCTCGGATTTTCCGCGGCCATCAGCGTGGTCGTGCTCGCGGGCACCTTCCTCTTGAGCTACGTGATCGTGCGCTGGGTGGGGACCCAGGTCGATGTCGAGTGAAGAGAAAGGCCGGCGGCGAGGGCGCGCGCTGAGCTTCGGCGTTTCCGGCGCGCTCCTCGTGGCCACGCTGCTCCCCGTGCTGTGGCTGATGCAGATCTCGTTGAAGACCGACGTGGAAGCGATGCGGATGCCTCCGGCCATCTTCTTCGTACCAACCCTCGACAACTACGCGGCGATCTTCCAGGGCCGGTTCGCCCGCTCCTTCCTGAACAGCCTGCTGGTGAGCCTCTCTACCACCCTTGTCGGGATGCTCCTGGGCGTGCCCGCGGCCTATGCGCTGTCGCGCGCGAGCTTCGGGCGAAGCCAGGGCCTCGCCCTCTGGGTGCTCGCGACGCGGATGGCCCCGCCCATCGCCTTCGCGATTCCGTTCTTCCTCGCCTATCGCTGGCTGGGGCTGATCGACACCTTGTCGGGGCTGCTCATCATCTACCTCACCTTCAATCTGTCGCTGGTGATGTGGATGATGCGCACGTTCTTCGACGGCATCCCGCGCTCGCTGGAGGAGGCGGCGGCCATCGACGGCGCGGGGCCGCTCCAAGTCTTTTACCGCATCACGCTGCCCCTGTCCGGCCCCGGCCTCGCCACCACCGCCATCTTCTGCTTTGTCTTCGCGTGGAACGATTTCTTCTACGCCCTCGTCCTCACGCGGAGCCGCGCCCTCATGGCGCCGGTGGCCATCGTGAACTTCATGAACTACGAGGGCTGGGAGTGGGGCAAGATCGGCGCCGCCGCCACCATGATCATGCTCCCGGTGGTCCTGTTCGCCCTCGCCGTCCGGCGCTACCTCATCCGTGGCCTTACCGCGGGCGCGCTCAAGGGTTAGCTCGCGCAGCTTCGCGCGAGGCGGCTGGGTCGACCTAGCGGAATCTTCTCGAGCGGTTGCCTCGGCCGAGCTGCGAGGGATCCACCATCCCATCCTCGCCCGGATAGCAGCGCGGGTCGCCGACGATCACCGTGATGGGTGGTTGCGTCGGCGGCTTGTCCATCTTCCCCTGGGGCAGGTCGCGCAGGTCGGGAGCGGGCGGCGAATCCGGAGCGATGCGAGCGCTCGGCTGGGTCAGGAGCATCCGGATGTCGGGGATGGGGCGACTTTCCTGGGCGTGCGCGGTCGTGATGGCGCCGAGCCCCAGGGTGAGCGCGCTGAGTACGAGAGCGGCAGTGCGTGATCTCATCGTGCTATCCCCGACGCCGCCATTGTAGGACCGGGCTAGCCCATGAGCAAGGCGCCGGGAACCTCGCGCCCCATGGTCTCGATCTGCTCGCGGCTCACCCCGGCGCCCTGGAGACCCGCCACGAACATCTGAAGCCCGTCGGCGGGAGTGGGATTGCCGCTCTGGCCCAGATCCGTGCCGAGAACGAAGTGCTGCGCGCCCACACTTTGGATGCATGCCGCGGTGTGCGCGAGAGGGATGCGCGGCGAATGCCGCATCCACTCGAGCGGAGCGTCCGGTCCCACGAGGATGCCGAGAGCGCAGAGCTCCATTTTCGCGCCCAGCGCGGCTGCCTCCTTCATCTGCGCCTCGCTCATGTCGACCACGTCGAACTGCGCGTGGGTTACCACGATGCGCTCGCAGCCTTCCTCGCGTGCGGCGGCGATGAGGGCGAGGGCCTGTTCGGCGGAGGCGTGCCCGGTGTGGACCACGAGCTGCTGGGCGGCGCAGATCCGCAGGATCTCGCGCACCACGGGCAGCACGTCGCCCCGCTCGTCCACCACCCCGAGTCCCGACGGCGCGGTGCCGGCCCGGCGCACGTGATTGTCGGCATCGAAGGTGGGAAACCACACGACCCGGCCGTAGCCGCCCTGCATCCGCCACATCCACTCCACGGCCTGCGGGTTGAGCCCGCCCACTGCCCGATTCAGCGTGACACCGCCGAAGATCTTCACTCCGCCGACGTGCTTGCGGGCGAGCCACGCGCGGTCGGCGGTGATCGTCACGTGGCTCTTGAAGACCACAGCCTCCATCTCGCGGGAGGCGGCGAGGGAGGCGAGCTCCTCGTCGTCCACCGAACGCCCGAAGACATCGGGTGCCGCGTGGGTGTGGAAATCGATGAGGCCGCGGATGGGGCTGACCCGAGGCGGCGGCGGCGAGTAGCCGCGCACGCCGGTATTCGCCTCGGCCGCCGCCGCGCGGCTCTCGCCATGCCCGCGCCCCGTCGATGGCGCCTGCGGCCTGTGCCGGTCGGCCGCCCTCACCGACACACAGCACCCACAGACGACGGGACGAGAGGGCGCCAGCGTGGTCACCACGTGGGCCCCTCGGTCGGTCAGGACCAGACGTCGCGAGGAATTGGCAGCGCGGCGAGATCGGTGTCGGTGATGGGCGCCTCCGGCTTCAGGCTCATCTGATCCAGGAACCAGTAGATCTGCCGCAGGTGCTGGGCCGCGTGCCAGGTAGTCCGCTCCATGAAATCGTGAGTGCCCTGCGGACCGTAGTAGGTGTCGACAGTGCCCTCGCACCACCCGGG
>DATGCY010000458.1:0-3029 GCA_035311385.1 Candidatus Methylomirabilota bacterium | reverse complement strand
TCGGTCTCCTTCTCGTAGACGCCGAGATCGGAGACGACGGTGCGCACGGTGCGCCCGGGGGCGGTGATATAGGGCACCTTGTCCACGAAACGCGAGGGGGACTGCAGGAGCGAAACCACGACCTCGCGGGACGAGGAGGTGATGTCGTTGGCGCCCCCCGAGCCCGTGACGTAGGTCTTGCCCGGAATGATGGTCGAGTTGATGTTGCCGTGGCGATCGATCTGCCCCGCGGCGAGCGAGCCCAGGCACGCGTTGTGGCGGCCGCCCATGAAGATGCCCATGACGTGGACGATGTCCGTGAGCATCTTGCACGAGGGGAAGTTGCGGAAGGAGAAGACGAAGGGCTCGGCAGGGCGTGGCAGGTAGCCGACCATGCCCGTCTCCGCCATGAGCTCCACGTCGACGCCGTCGCGCTTCAGCTCGTAGGCGGCAAGCCACGCGGCGAGATTGGAATTGCCCACCCCGGCGAGGAAGCTCCGGTACCCGTTGGCGCGCACTTTCTCCTGGAGCATGAGAGCGGCCGCCGCCACCATGCGCTCCGAGGCAGACGCGGGAGCCGCGGCGCCGGGCATGCCGGCCGACAGCGCCTCGAGCTCGGAGACCCACGCGTCGGTGTCGGCACGACCCTTGATCTCCATGGTCTTGGCGTACCCGACCTTGGCGAGATAGGCCTCGTGGGTGGGCACGTCGAGGATCCACTCCTTAACCCACGCATCCGCCGTCTCCGGCTTTCGGAAGGCTTGCCGGCACGCGAGGATCCAGTCGAGGTCCTCCGCGTAGCCTTCGAGATCTCCCACGCCCATGCCGTACATGCCGCCAGGATGGGAGCCGTGCGGCGTCTCCACCACCGCGCGCACGTATTGCGAGGGCAGCTTGACCAGGTGCGCGTGGCGGCGGATGAACTCCGTGGGGACAATACGTTCCACCGTCACCACCGCGCCTCTCCGCGCGGCCATGGCCCCATAGAGATTCTCGTTCATCGGCGTGCCGATGACGACGTTGCCGGCGCGATCGGCGACCCAGCCGTGGACGATGGCCACGTCGGGCACGAGGGCCCGCACGTAACCCACGCGTGTGGCGCCACCGAAGGGATCATCCACGACGGCGAAGTCCCCCGCCCGCGCGTTGTCTTCCTCCATGGTGGAGCCGAGGAGCGACTTGGTGGGCAGGAACGGCACCCCCATGGCGCCCGCGAGGAGGCGCAGGGGGAAGGTCAGCATCGACCAATTCTGCACCTCGAGCCGGCCCTCCAGGACGGCGCGGGAGATGATCGCCTGCGGCGTGGGGAACGGATACCCCTCGCCCATGAACGTGGTGATGGTGCGTCGCACGAGGCCGCCGTGAATCAGCGCGGTCCACGGCGAGCCGATGCCCACCGCGGCCACCGTGAAGCCCGGCGACTTGCTCCACCACTGGCGCACGAGCTCGAACACCGCCGCGTTCGGTCGGCCGTGGGCGGCTCCCAGGTACACCGTGTCGCCCGCTTCTACGTGGCGGCGCAAGGCCTCCTCGAGCGTCGAGCGCTTGTCAGGTCCCTCGTGGAGGGGCAGCTCCAGCCGTCGTCTGATGATCTCCTGGTAGCTCGGCTCCATATGTCTACTCCAGGCTCTCGGCCACGAGCTCGGAGATGTCCTTGACCTGGAGCGTCTCCTCCGCCCCCGCCACCTTGCGGCCGAGGTCGACCATGGCAAGGCAGAAGGGGCAGGCGACGCCGACGACGTCGGGCTTGGCGCCGAGCGCCTCCTCGACGCGGATCACGTTCACACGCTTCTTGGCCGGCGTCTCCATCCACATCTGCCCGCCCCCGCCGCCGCAGCAGAGACCGCGCTCGCGATTGCGGGGGAGCTCGATGAGGCGGAGTCCGGGCACGGAGCGTGCCGTCTCGCGCGGGGCCTCGAAGATCCCGTTGTAGCGGCCCAGGTAGCACGAGTCGTGAAAGGCGACCGAGCGGTCCGTAGCCTTCGTCGGCTTGACACGGCCGCTCCGCACGAGGTCCGCGATGACCACCGAGTGGTGCAGCACCTCGAAGTTGCCTTCGAACTGCGGGTATTCGTTCTTGATGGTGTTGAAGCAGTGCGGGCAGTGCGTGATGACCTTGTCGAAGGAATACTTCTTCACGTTCTCCACGTTCTCCGCGGTCACCGTCTGATAGAGGTACTCCTCGCCCAGGCGCCGGGCGACCTCGCCGTGGCAGCGCTCCTCAGCCATGACGCCGAAGGACACCCCCGCCTGCTTGAGGATCTTGACCACGGAGCGCGCGATGTTCTGGTTGCGTCGGTCGTAGGAGGCGGAGCAGCCGACCCAGTAGAGGTACTCGACGTGCTTGCCCTCCTCGAGCACGGGTACGTCCAGGCCATCCGCCCACTTGAGCCGGTCGGTAGGGGCGAGCCCCCAGGGATTACCGGCACGCTGGATGTTCTGGAGGGCGAGCGGCGCCGTGGAGGGCAGCGCGCCCTCGGAGAGCGCGAGGAAGCGGCGGAGGTCCACGATGGTGTCCACGATGTCGATGTAGGCAGGACACTCCTGCACGCAGGCCATGCAGGTGGTGCAGGCCCAGAGCTCGTCGGCCTGGATCACCTCGCCGTGGAGCGGGCGCGTGTCACCGTCCAGCATGTAGCGCTTCAGCTTGACGATGATGCGCTTCGGGTTGAGCGCGCTCCCCGACAGGTACGCCGGGCAAGCGTCCTGGCAGCGCCCGCACTCCACGCAGGCGTCGAAGTCGAGGCGGCGCTTCCAGGAAAACTCCTCGAACTTGCCGATGCCGAGGTTCTCGGCTTCCTCGATGTTCTCGATCTTGGCGAGCGCTCCCCGGGGCGTGAGCTTGGAGAAGAAGACGTTGAGGGGCGTGGTCACGAGATGCATGAAGTACGACTGCGGGATGAGGGCGATGAACACGAAGGCGATGGCGGCGTGGAACACCCAGACGGAGAGGTGAATGCCGCGCAACGCCGTCTCGCCCAGGCCGACGCCCACCATGGCCTCGCCGAGAAGATAGCCCACGGGCGACCATGCCGCCCACGCCGGCTTCA
>DATGCY010000457.1:0-2179 GCA_035311385.1 Candidatus Methylomirabilota bacterium | reverse complement strand
GCGCCCTGGAGGATCCCACGACTCAACATGACCTTGCGCGTGACGTCGAGGGGCACGAGATCGATGGGCAGACCCGCCGCGAAGACGATGGCCGCGGCGTCGGGGTCAACGTACATGTTGAACTCGGCCACCGGGGTGACGTTGCCGCAGGTGGCGATCGCCCCGCCCATGATCACGATGCGCGCGCAGCGGGCGAGGGTTTCCGGATCGCGCTGGAGGGCCAGGGCGAGGTTGCTCAGGGGCCCGAGGGCGACGAGGACGAGCTGGTCGGGAAATTCTTTGATGGTCTGGAGAATCAGATCCGCGGCGTCGAGCGTCTCAAGGAAGCGAAAGGGCTCGCCGTAGCGTGGTCCGCCGCCCGGCTCCTCAAAGCGCTCGAGATTGCCAAGGCCGTCCGACCCGTGGACGTGGGGGGCGGTGACAAGCGGCTGACGGAGGGGTACCGCGGCTCCCTGGGCCACCCGCGGCCGACGCGAGGGTCGCAGGATGTCGAGGATCCGGAAGATGTTCTCCGTGCAGAGGCTCACTTCGACGTTGCCGGCCACGGTGGTGATGGCTTCCACGGACAGCTCGGGGGAGCCGAAGGCAACAAGGATGGCGAGCGCGTCGTCGATGCCGGGGTCGGTGTCGATGAGGAGGGGGGTCGTCAATTGACACTCCCGGGACGGATTCGTATCATGGGCGGCGGCGGTCAAACCCAATGAAGGAGGATCGCATGGATATCCTGATCACGTATTGCGCGGAGTGAAACTTCCTCCCCCAGGCCTCCAGTTTGCAGGCCGCCATCAAGACCAAGTACGGCATCAGCGCCGCCCTGAAGGAAGGGTCGGGTGGCGTGTTCTTCGTCGACATTGACGGCAAGCGGATCTGGGACAACCAGGTCACCTACCGTTTCCCTGAAGACGCCGAGGTGTTCGCGGAAATCGACAAGCTCAAGAAGTAGCCGCCTCGCGCTCCAGTGATTCCCTGAACGCCGGGTGGGCGATCCGGGCGATGGCCCGGGCCCTCCCGGCGTCGCTCTGTCCGCGCAGAGCCGCCGTCCCGTACTCGGTGATCACGTAGTCCGCGACGAAGCGTGGCGTGGTCACCCGCGCGCCCGAGGGCAGCCGGCCCGCGATACGCGAGACCTTCCCCTGGCGTCCCGTCGACGGCAGGGCGATGATCGAGCGACCGCCCGACGCGCGCGACGCGCCGAGAACGAAGTCGAATTGGCCGCCGATGCCGGTGATCTGCCGGCCGTCTACGCTCTCCGCGTTGACCTGGCCGAAGAGGTCCACCTCGAGGGCGGAGTTCACCGACACGAAGTCGCCGAGCGAGCCAATGACCTCGGGATCGTGGACGATGTCCGAGGGTTCCATGTTGACGCTCGGATTCTCGTGCGCCCAGCGAAAGAGCCGTGCCGTCCCCATGATCTCTCCGACGTCCATACGTCCGCGATGGAGCCGTTTGCGCATGTTGGTGATCACGCCCGCCTCGATCAGGGGCAGCATGTGGTCGACGAGCAGCGAGTGCACCCCGAGGTCACGCTTGCCCGCCAGCGCTTCCATCACCGCCTGCGGGATCGAGCCCACTCCGACCTGCACGGTGGCGCCGTCCGGCACGAGCTCGGCGACGTGGCGGGCGATGGTCCGCTCCACCTCGCCGACGGGCGTCGGTGGGTATTCCACGAGGGGATGCTCCGCCTCGACCCAGGCATCGATCTGCGAGCGGTGCAGGAAGGCGTTGCCGAGCGTGCGCGGCATCCGTGGATTGATCTGGGCGATCACGCAGGGTGCCCGGCGCGCGGCCACGAGGGTGTAGCTCACGGATACGCCAAGGGAGAGGTAGCCCGCCCGGTCGGGCGGCGCGCAGTGAACGAGGACGGCGTCGGGCGCCCACGCGCCTCCGCCCGCGAACACGCTCACCGTGTCGAAGTAGCGCAGGGGGACGAAGTCGACGTCGCCCCGCGCCTGGGCCTCGGTGAGCCGCGGCGAGTGATGCCAGGTGGCGAAACGCAGCTTGCCCGCGTAGACGGCCGCGCCGAACGGATAGTCGTCGAGCCGGAGCCCGCCCATGAGCGTGAGCGGGGCGAGCCGATCCGCCTGGCGGAGAATCTCGGAGACGAGCGCGGTGGGATCGCCGCAGCCCGCGGGGAGGAGCACCTTCATACCGCGGCGAAGGCGGCCCACGGCGTCGGCGA
>DATGCY010000456.1:0-4100 GCA_035311385.1 Candidatus Methylomirabilota bacterium | reverse complement strand
TACATGCTCAACTCGTGGTGGATCGCCGCCTTTCCCGGTCTCGCCATCTTCATCACCACGCTCGTGCTCAATCTCATGGGCAATGGGCTCCGCGACTGGCTCGATCCCCACATGAAATTGTAAAGACCACTTGTCGCGATCCCCGGCCTTTGTGTACTCTCGCGGGGCGGCCAAGCCGAGAAGGGCCGAGCGTCGAGGAGGCGGCAGGTGAGATTGTTCCTGGCCATGATGTCCCACGAGACGAATACCTTCAGCAACATCTCCACCGACCGTCGGCAGTTTGAGACGCGCGGCCTCCACTACGGCGGCGAGATCATCGAGGCCTTCCGCGGCACCGGCACCTGCCTGGGCGGCATGATCGACGCGGCCACGCGACGCGGCGCCACCTTGATTCCCTCGGTGGCTGCGGCGGCCTCGCCCGCCGGCCGGGTCACGCGTGACATCTACGGTCACGTGAAGGAGCGGATGCTGCGTGATCTCAAGGCGGCGGGGTCGGTGGACGGCGTGCTCCTCGACCTGCACGGCGCCATGGTCACGGAGGAACACGACGACGGCGAGGGCGACCTGATCTCCGCCGTGCGCGATGTGGTGGGCCCCTCGGTGCCCATCGCGGTGTCCCTCGATTTCCACGGCAACATCTCCGACACCATGGTGCGCGAGGCGGATCTCCTCCACGGCTACAAGACCTACCCTCACGTGGACATGGGCGAGCGGGGAGTGGAAGCAACCGAGCGCCTCCTCGACGTGATCGGCAAGCGGCTGCGCCCCACCGCCGCCCTTCGCAAGCCCCCCCTCCTCCCTCCTCTCGGCAACCAGGGCACGGCGCGGGGACCGATGCACCGGCTCTACGCCATGGCGGAGGAGATGGAAAAAGATCCCAAGGTCATCTCCATCTCCATCTTCGCGGGCTTCCCCCACGCCGATATCCCCGAGGCGGGCTTCGGGGTCTACGTGGTCACCGACAACGATCAAGCCCTCGCCGACCGTCTCGCCGACCAGATTGCCGACACCGCGTGGGCGCACCGTCACGAGTTCATGCACAGCGGGCTACCCGTGCGCGAGGCGGTGGCGCGCGCCCTCGCCGCGGAGGGACAGCCCATCGTGCTCGCCGACATGGCCGACAACACGGGGGGCGGGGCGGCGGGAGACGGGACGGAGGTGCTGCGCGAGCTCGTGCGGGTGGGCGCCCGCTCCACCATCGTCGCGTGCATCTGGGATCCGCAGGCGGTGGCCCGGTGCGTGGAGGCGGGAGTGGGCGGCTCCGTCACCCTCGAGGTCGGAGGCAAGGTCGATCAGCGCCATGGCGCGCCTCTTCGCGTCACCGGACTCGTGCGCACGCTGTCCGATGGGCGCTTCGTGCACAAGGGGCCCATGGCCCGCGGGCTGCCCGGTCGGCTTGGGACCACCGCGCTGCTCGACGTCAACGACATCAAGGTCATCCTGATCTCGTACCGCTGGCAGACCCTCGACCCCGAGATGATCCGCTTCGTCGGCCTCGATCCCCTCGACCACAAGATCCTCGTCGTGAAGTCGACCATCCACTACCGCGCCGCCTTCGAGCCCATCGCGCACGAGATCATCGAGGTCGACGCCCCGGGCCTGTCGTCGTCCAACCTGGGCCGCTTCGACTTCCGGCGCATCCGTCGGCCGATCTTCCCCCTCGATCCGGACACGCGGTATCCCTGAGGAGGCCCCGGCATGGCGTTCCCAGGTTTTACTCCCGCCGACTTCAAGGTTTTCGACATCGACGGCTTCACGCCTCGCATGGAGGCCATCCGGACGCGCATCCGGCCCAAGCTCGAAGCGATTGGGCGCGACCTCCTCCCCGACGTGGGACGCATCGCGGGCGACCAGGCCTTCGCCCATGTGGCCAAGCACGCCCGGCGCACCGTCAACCCGCCCGACGATACCTGGGTCGCCTTCGCCCTCGACAAGCGCGGCTACAAGAAGCACTGTCACTTCAAGATCGCGGTGTCGCGGGGAGCCGTGCGCTTCCTCTTCGAGGCGGGTCCCGAGCACGCGGGCAAGAAACGCTGGGTCTCTTCCTGGAAGCGACAGGGGCCGAAGCTCGCCCCTGTCCTCCGGCGCGCCAAGGGGCTCGCCTGGTTCAAGAACGAGCACGACGAGTCGCCCACCGCCGTCCTCGCCGATCTCTCCTCCGACGAGGTGGCGCGTCTCGGCGATGAGCTCGTGCGCACGCGCGACGGCCAGGTCGTGTTGGGACGTGCGGTGTCCGCCCAGGAGGCCGCCCACTGGAAGCCTCGTGACTTCGCCCGCGCCGCCCGCGAGACCTTCCAGCTCCTCGCGCCGCTCTACCGCCTCACGTGATTTCCGCCGTCGATCACGTCGTCCTCGTCGTGAATGACTTCGAGACGGCGCTCGCGTTCTATCGCGAGGTCCTCGGTTGCCAGCCCCTCGGCGTCGACGAGTGGCGGCAGGGGCAGCGCCGATTCCCCTCCCTCATGGCAGGGAGGACCATGATCAACGTGCACGAGGCCGGCCGTCCCGTCGCGCCCGAGGCGGCCGTGCCCACGGCCGGCTCCGAGGATCTCTGCTTCGTGTGGCAGGGGCCCATCAAGGACGCCGTGGAGCGGCTATCCGCCCACGGCGTGCCCATCGAAATCGGCCCCGTCCCGCGTCGCGGCGCGCGCGGCGTCGACGGCACCTCCGTGTATTTCCGCGATCCCGACGGGAATCTCCTGGAGCTCATGTCATATGACTGAAGCCATCGTCTTCGACATGGACGGGGTCCTCATCGACTCGGGCGCCCATCATCGCGCCGCGTGGCAAGCCCTCCTCGAGGAGATCGGCGAAGGGCCCGCGCATCCCAAGCCGTGGCGGCTGATCAGCGACCGCCCAGTGAAAAAGCACGTTCCTCCTCATCAACACCTCCTCTCGGAGTGCGTTGTATGACTGAAGCCGTCGTCTTCGACATGGACGGGGTCCTCATCGACTCGGGCGCCCATCATCGCGCCGCGTGGCATGCCCTCCTCGAGGAGATCGGCGAAGAGCCCGCGCATCCCGAGCCTTGGCGATTGACCATCGGACGCCCCAGCGAAGAGGCCGTGCCCCTCCTCCTCAATCGCCGCCTCTCCGACTACGAGGTGCGGCAGCTCGCGCGGCGCAAGCGCGACCTCTACGTCGACTTCGCGCGCGCGGGCCTCGTCACCGTACCCGGGGTGAGCCGCTTCGTAGTCGATCTCGCGCGTCGGCGCGTGCCGCGCGCGGTGGGTACCTCCGCCTCTGGCTACGACGTGCATCATCTCCTGGCCGGCGCGGGCCTCCTCCGTTACTTCGACGTCATCGTCACCGCCGACGACGTCACGTACGGCAAGCCCGACCCGGAGGTGTACCTGCTCGCGGCGGCCCGTCTGCGCGTCGCACCCGAGCGCTGCCTGGTCTTCGAGGACTCGTTGGTGGGTGTGCAGGCGGCGCGGCGGGCGGGCATGCGCGCGGTGGGCGTCACCACCGCCCACACCGAGGACGAGCTCGTGAACGCGGGCGCGGAGAGCGCGGTGGCCGACTTCGAGCAGGTCGAGTGGCCGGCGATCGCGCGCCCGTAAGCACGTCTGCCTTCTGGGAGAAGCTCTACGCGGCCGGACAGGACGGCTGGGAGCTCGGCGAACCCGCGCCCGCTCTGGTGCAACGCCTAGAGGCGGGGCTGCCCCTGGCGCCGGGCACCCGTGTGGCCGTTCCCGGTGCGGGGCGCGGTCACGACGCCCGTCTTCTCGCCCGTCGCGGCTACCAGGTCACCGGCTTCGACTTCGCGGAGGCCGCGGTGCGGGAGGCGCGCCGCCTCGCCGAGGAGGAGGGCGTGCGCGTGGCCTTCGAGCGGCGCGACGTCTTCTCGCTCGCCGCGGACTACACGGAAGCTTTCGACGCAGTGTGGGAGTACACGTGCTTCTGCGCCATCGATCCCGCTCGGCGAGGCGAGTACGTCGACGTGCTCCATGACGTCCTCCGGCCGGGCGGCCTCCTCTTCGGCTGCTTCTATCCGCTGCGCGAGGGCACGGACGGCCCACCCTTTCCCGTCTCGCGCGAGGGCATCGAGGCCGACCTCGCTCCGCGCTTCGATCTTCTGGAGTCGGCGCCCCCCGCTG
>DATGCY010000455.1:0-13007 GCA_035311385.1 Candidatus Methylomirabilota bacterium | reverse complement strand
TCGCCGACGCGTGGATGGGCTCCGGCGGCTCGAGCACCGCGACGTTCGCGCGCAGCGTCCCGATCTTGAAGGAGGCGCTGGAGAAGGCCGGCCGCGACCCGGCGAAGTTCCCGATCTCCAAGCGCGTGTTCCTGGCGATCGACGAGAAGCCCGACGTCGCGCGGGCCGAGCTCCACCGCTGGTTCAGCGTGGTCTATCGCAACCCCGACGGCGCGGACGCTTCGGGCGTGCACGGCACGCCGGAGCAGGTGCGGGAGCGGCTGGAGCAGCTCGTGAGCATGGGCGCGAACCATCTCTTGCTGAACCCGGTCGACCGTCACCCCGAGCAGCTCGACGCGCTGGCTGCCATCACCGGACGGTCGTAGGTCAGCACCCCAAGGGAGAGCGTCATGACGTTTGCCGTGAATCACGTGCACCTGAAGACCCGTGACCCCAAGCGGACGATGCAGTTCTACATCGACAACTTCGGCGCGACCTTCGTGGCGGAGATCGGCACGCGCGGCTACCGCGTGAACCTGCACGGTCTCACGCTCAACATCACGACCATCGTCGATGGACAGACGCGCGAGCAGCACCACGGAATCGAGCACGTAGCGCTCGACACCGACGACTACCCGGGCACGCTCGCGCGTCTTCGTGCGAATGGCGTGAGGATCCTGGAGGAGCTGCCCCCGGGCGCCAGCGGCCGGCGCGTCTGCTTTCTCGAGGCGCCCGACGGCGCCCAGATCGAAGTCATCGAGAAGGTCTAGCGCCGGGCAGAAGCCGAACGTCACGCCCGATCAGGTGCAGCATATGACCGCCGAGCTGTATTGCGAACGCATGAGGTTTCAGTTGGGTTCAAACCGGACATAGGAAGCTTTATATCGTCTATCAAGTTGGATCTGGTTCGCGCACTGCTCGACGAGCCGAGATGATGGCTGAGCGGCAGCTCGGGTAAACCGGCCTCGAGAGGCCAGCCGCCTCATCTCATCTATCCTTCGCTCCACCAGGGTGACGACGCCGCCGCGGAGCGCCAGGAGGCAGCCCACGGACGCGCCCACGATGTCGGCGCCGCACACGACGCCGTGCCGAAGAGGTTTCAACTTCCGGCCTCCGGTCCGGGCCTTGACACCTGGACTCCCCCGAGCGCAGAGTCCCCGCACCGGCGGCAGCTCGAGGTTGCCCCTGCATTGTGCATCACCCGACCGGCCGGCCCCGGGAGTGACGGCGATCCCACACAGGAGACAGCCACAATGAAGCAGGCAGGGACATCCCCCAGTGACAGGGGCATCACCCGTCGAAGATTCGTCCAGGCAACCGGCGCCGCGATCATCGCGATCGAGAGTGGCTTCGTCCGGTCGGCTATCGCCGAGGACCGGTTCACGATCGCGAGCGCCGGTGGCTCGTGGGCCGACGGCGTCAAGTCGAGCTTCGTCGTGAAGCCAGAGTTCGAGAAGCGCTTCAAGGCCTCCGTCTCCTACGCCCAGCAGCTTGAGTCCGTCGCGGCCTCGAAGATCCTGGCCAGCCGCGGCACGCCGGTGTTCACCGTGTCGAGCCATGGCCAGGCCGAGGCCGTGCTGCTCGCGGATGCCGGATGCCTGGTGGCCTACAGCCCCGAGATGGTGCCGAACTTCAAGGACATCCCGGCCAGCCTGACGCTCGAGACGGCGGGGCTCGGTCCCTACTACGGCGCGTACGTCTTCCTCATGTGGGCGCTGACCTGGAACACGAAGCAGGCGAAGAAGCCGACCTCCTACAAGGACCTCTGGAGCTCCGCGTACAAGGGCAAGGTGGCGGTACCCGCCTACGGCTGGTACGGCATCTACTGGCTCCACGCCGTGAACAAGCTCTTCGGCGGCACCGAGGACAACATCACGCCGGGCATCCAGGCGGTCGCCGAGCTGGTCCAGAAGAACGACGCGATTATCATGGAGAACGTCGACCAGGGCATGAAGCTCTTCCAACGCGAGGAGATCGTGATGGCACCGTTCTGGAACGGCCGGACCTTCGCGCTCCAGGACGGTGGCACACCGGTGGCCCTCGAATACGTGTCCCAGTCCATCGCGCTCGGCGCGGGCTTCGTGATCATCAAGGGCACAACCATGGGTGATCTGGCCCAGCGCTTCGTCAACGAGACCCTCGACGAGAAGAACCAGATCGAGATGACGCGCCTGTTCAAGTACCCACCCGCGAGCCGAAAGGCGAAGCTGCCGCCGGACCTCGAGCGCGTGCGCGTGCCGGAGAAGGAGCTGGCCCAGACCGCGCGCCTCGACTGGAAGAAGATCAACGATCACCGCAGCGCGTACCTAGACCGCTGGAACAAGGAGGTCCTCGGCAAGGGCTGAGCGTCGTGCGCGGCCTCGAGGTCCGCGACCTCACCCGGTGCTACAGCGACGCAGTGGTCGTTGGTCCCGTCTCGTTCAGGGCGGCCGAGGGCGAGTTCGTGTCTCTCCTGGGGCCGAGCGGGTGCGGTAAGACTACGACCCTCCGCTGCATCGCGGGTTTCGAGACGGCCGACGCCGGCGACATCCGCGTCGACGGAAAGTCGCTGGTGGGACTGCCGCCGCATCGCCGGGACGTCGGGCTCGTGTTCCAGAACTACGCGCTCTTTCCGCACCTGACCGTCTTCGAGAACGTGGCGTTCGGCCTCCGTCTCCGGCGGCGACCGGCCGCCGAGATCGCCCGCCGCGTCGACGAGGCGCTGCGCCTGGTCGACCTGGTTGGCCTAGACGCCCGCCATCCCTCCCAGCTCTCGGGCGGGCAGCAGCAGCGGGTGGCGTTGGCCCGCTGTCTGGCCCTCGAGCCGAGGCTCCTCCTGCTCGACGAGCCGCTCAGCAACCTGGATCTCAAGCTGCGACTACAGATGCGCGCGGAGATCCGGAAACTCCAGCGCCGGCTCGGCAAGACCGCTATCTACGTCACGCACGACCAGGGCGAGGCGCTCGCCCTGTCCGATCAGATCGTCGTGATGTCCCGTGGCCGAGTCGAGCAGATCGGCACGCCGCGGGAGATCTACGAGACACCGCGCACGCGCTTTGTCGCGGACTTCATCGGTGCCTCGAACCTCCTGGCCGGCTCAGTCGCCAGCGCTTCGAGCGACCGCGTCGTCGTGCGGGTCGGCGACCTGTCCCTGACGTCGAGCCACGGCGCCGACGTCGCGACCGGCCAGTCCGTCACCGTGCTGATCCGCCCCGAGCGGGTGCGGCTTCTTCGGTCCGCGAACGACCGGCCGGCGTCCAACCTGCTGGCTGGGCGCGTGGTTGACGTCGTGTACTTGGGCGAGGATCTGCAAGTGAGCGTGGAGTTCGAAAGCCGACTGGCGCTGACGGTCACTCTCAAGGCGAGCGACACCGACGAAGCGCTGGCGCCCGGCGCGGCGGTGACCGTGTGGATCGCGCCCACCGACGTGCGCCTGCTGCCCGCCGAGCGGGAAACGTCGTGACCGCGGCGCGAGGTTGGGTCGCGTTTGTGCTGCTCGCGCCCGGCCTGACGATGCTCACGCTGTTCCTGCTCGTCCCTCTCGGACTGATTGTCGTGATCAGCGTGTTCACGTACTCGCCGACCCAGATCTGGCTGCCGCCCGTGACCACTGCCAACTACGTGAAGTTCTTCGATCCGTACTATCTGGGCGTGACATGGACGACGGTCAGGATCGGCCTCGTCACGACGCTGGTGTGCGCGGTGCTCGGTTACCCGCTCGCCTACTTCCTGGCGCGCCTACGCTCGCGCTGGCTTGGGCTTTGCCTGTTCCTCCTCATCACGCCGCTCATGGTATCGAGCGTCATCCGGATCTTTGGCTGGCTCGTCATCCTCGGGCGCCAGGGCCTCGTCAACGCGGCCCTCGGCGCGGTGGGGTTCGCCCGGGTGGATCTGCTCTACAACGAGCCCGCGGTCGTCGTGGGCCTGACCGAGCTGCTGCTGCCGTTCATGGTGCTGCCACTGATGACGGCGATCGAGACCATCCCGCGCTCGGTCGAGGAGGCGGCGCGCAACCTCGGGGCCGGCTCCTTCGCGCTCTTTCAGCGCGTGCTCCTCCCGCTGAGCCTACCCGGGTTGGTCTCGGGCGCGCTGCTCGTGTACAGTGTCTCGATCAGCGCGCTGGTGACGCCCGCTCTCATGGGCGGGCGCAAAACGCGGATGCTCGGCAACCTCGTCTACGACGAGGTCCTGACCTCGATGAACTGGCCCTTCGCCTCGGCGATCGCGGTGGTCCTGCTGATCGTCACCGGCGCCGTAATGGCCACCTACCTCCGGACGATGCGTGTCCTCGCGCGCCGGGTGGGCCGGCCATGACACGCGTTTCTCTCCTCACCGTGGTGGTCCTGATCTACCTCTTCCTCCTCGCGCCGCTCATCATCGTCGTCGCCGTCTCGTTTGACCCGACCGACGCCTTCCGCTTCCCACCATCGGGCGTGTCGCTCAGGTGGTATACGGCCTTCTTCACGAGCGAGACGTTCCTGCGCGCGTTCTTCCGCGTGAGCCTGGTGGTCGCGGTGGTTGTGAGCGCGATGGCCACGGCAGTCGGCGGATTGGCGGCGATCGGGCTCGTCCGCTTCCTGACCAGGGGCCGGACCCTGGTGGAGACGTTCTTCTTGGCGCCGATCGTCGTCCCCGAGATCCTGCTCGGCGCTGCGCTGTTTCTCTACTACTCTCGGATCAAGATGACCACGTCCCTTGCCGGGCTCGTCCTGGGGCACCTGCTGCTCGCCATTCCCTACGTCGTGCGGACCGTCGCCGCGGGACTCGCCGGCATCGACCCGTCGCTGGAAGAAGCCGCCCTGAGCCTGGGCGCCAGCCGCCCGCAGGCCTTTTGGAAGGTCACGGTGCCGATGATCCGTTCGAGCGTCCTGTCGGGAGCGATCTTCGCCTTCATCGTCTCGTTCAGCGACATCAACATCGCGCTGTTCGTGTCGGGACCCGATACGGTCACGCTGCCGGTGCATGTGTTCTCCCAGATCATCTGGCAGGCCGATCCCACGATCGCCGCCGCCTCCACGCTGCAGATTGTGCTGATCGCTGCGCTACTGGCCGTGGCGCAGCGCACCTTCCGCCTGCGGGTGACGGTGTGAGCGCCTCCGTGACCAGTGGCAAGCGGCTCGGCGTCGACATCGGGGGAACCTTCACCGACTTCGCGCTCCTCGACGAGGCGTCTGGAGCGCTCACCGTCCTCAAGGTCCCCTCGACGCCCGCGCGCCCGTCAGACTCGGTCGTCGCCGGCGTCGAGGACCTTCGCCGGCGCCACGGGCTGGACACCGCTGCCATTGATGCGTTCGTGCACGGGACCACCCTCGCCGTCAACACGATCATCGAGCGCAAGGGGGCGCGTGCCGCCCTCCTGGTCACCCGGGGCTTCCGCGACGTGCTGAACATCGGGCGCCATCGGATTCCCGACGTCTTCAACTTCTTCTCCGAGCTGCCCGCGCCCCTCGTCCCGCGCGCGCGCGTGATCGAGGTCGCCGAGCGAACCCTGGCCGACGGGCGCGTGGCCGAGCGTCCCGACGACGCCGTGATCGCCGCGGTGGTCGACGCGCTGGTGGCTGACGGGGTGACCGCAATCGCCGTCTGCTACCTGCACAGCTACAAGAACCCGGCGAACGAGCTAGCCACTCGCCGCGTGATCGAGACTCGCGCTCCGCAGCTCTATGCGTCGGTATCGACCGAGCTGTGGCCGCAGATGCGGGAGTACGAGCGCGCTTTAGTGGCCGTCATGAACGCGTATGTGGGACAGCGGATGTCGGTGTACTTCAACGACCTCGAGCGCGGCCTGCGGGGACTCGGGATCGGTGCCCCGGTGCTCTCCACGAAATCCAACGGCGGTGTCATGACGGCGTCCGAGGCCGGTCGGCGCCCGGTCGAGACGTTGCTTTCCGGGCCCGCGGCCGGCGTCATCGGGGCGTCGTTCGTCGCGCGGCAGGCCGGCCACGAGCGCGTGATCACCTTCGACATGGGCGGCACCAGCGCTGACGTCGCAGTCGTGGACGGCGAGCCGCGCTTCTCGACCGAGAACTTCGTGGGCGACTTCCCGGTCATCATGCCGGCCATCGACGTATCCTCAATCGGTGCCGGTGGCGGGTCCGTCGCGTGGACCGATCGCGACGGCGTGCTAAAGGTCGGGCCCCACAGCGCGGGGGCGTTGCCGGGGCCCGCCTGCTACGGTCAGGGCGGGACGGAGCCCACGGTCACCGACGCCTACGTGGCCCTCGGCGTCGTCGATCCCGCACGGTTCCTCGGCGGCAGTGTGCCGCTCAATCCGAGGCTTGCCGGCACCGCGCTCGCCACGCTCGGCGGTCGGCTCGGGCTCGACGTGCCGGCAACCGCCGAGGCCGTGCTGCGCGTGGCGACATCGCAGATGTACGCGGCCCTGGTCCCGTTGATGGCCCGCAAGGCGGTCGACCTTGGCCAGTTCGCGCTCCTTCCCTTCGGCGGCGCCGGGCCGACCCACGGGTTCCTCCTCGCGCGCGAGGTCGGGATCCAGCGCGTCATCGTGCCGCCGAACCCGGGTGTCCTGTGCGCGATCGGATCGCTCATCGCCGACGTCCGGCGCGACTTCGTGCACACGGTCCACACGGCGTTGCGACGCGGACAAGAGCCAGCGCTACTGCGTTCGATGGGCGACGAGTTCCGGTCGCTCGCCGCGCAGGGCGCGCAGTGGCTTGCCGGGCAGGGACTCGACGTCGAGCGGACCCACGGCGTGTGGAGCCTCGACCTCCGCTATCTCGGCCAGTCCTTCGAGCTGACCGTGCCGGTGTCCGCCGACGACGTCGCGGACGAGAGCGGCACGGCTCTCCGGAGGCGGTTCCACGCGAGCTATTTCCAGGTCTATGGCTTCACTGACGAGGCAGCCGATCTGGAGGTTCTGAACTTGCGCGCCACGGCCATCGGCGTCACTCGCAAGCCGGCCGTCGCGGCGCCACGCGCGGCGGCGGCCGGCCCGTCGCCACCAGCCCGCGAGCGGCGTGTGTTCCTGGATGGCCGCTGGCTCGCCGCGCGCGTGGTCGACCGCGACACGCTCGCCGCCGGAGCCTCGCTGGAGGGCCCGGCGATCATCGAGCAGTACGACACGACCGTCCTCGTTCCGCCCGGCTTCACCGTGACCCTGGACCGGAACGGCAACCTGATCGGCGAGGCAACCCCATGACGACGGACAAGGTCCTGCTCGAGGTCCTCAACAACCGTTTCACCGGCATCGTCGAGGAGATGGGCTACATCATCCATCGCGCCTCGTTCACGGTGTTCGTGAAGGAGACGTGGGACTTCGACTCCGCGCTCGTGACGACCGACGGCGAGATCTTCTGCTACCCCCGGAACATCGGCGTCACCAACATGCTCGGCATGCACATGGGCGACGCGATCCGCTGCATCGCCGACTACGAGCCGGGCGACGTCATCGTCACGAACGACCCGCATCGCACGCGCGGGATGTGCACGCACTTGCCGGACATTATGATGTTCAAGCCGCTGTTCGCCGGCGGCCAACTCCTCGCCTTCGCCTGGTGCTTCATCCACTCGTCCGACGTCGGAGGCCTGGTGCCCGGCAGCATCTCGCCGACGGCCTTCGACAAGTTTCAGGAGGGAATCTCGATCCCGCCCACGAAGCTCGTCAAGGCCGGGAAGCTCAACCAAGAGCTGCTCGACCTCATCCTCGCCAATTGCCGGATCCCCGACCAGAACTGGGGTGACATGAAGGCGCTGCTCGCCGCCCTGTCGACCTGCGAGCGGCGGATGGACGACGTGGTCGCCCGGTACGGCGAGGACGCGACGCGCGCCGTGATCCCCGAGCTGCTGCACTACGGTGAACGCCGCGCGCGCGCGGTCTTCGAGGCGATCCCCGATGGTGGCTACGAGTTCTGGGACTACGTCGAGGGCGACCTGTTCTCGCGCTACCACGTGCGGATCAAGGTCCGGGTTGACGTGTCCGGCAGCGACATCCACCTCGACTTCACCGGGACCGATCCACAGATCCGGGCCGCGCTGAACATGCCGACGTACGACAAGCCCAACCAATGGCTGGTCCTGGGCATCGTCAACTACCTGAGAACCACCGACCGTAGCCTGCCCCTCAACCGCGGCATCCTGCGCCCAGTGAGCGTGAGCGTCCCGAAGGGATCGCTTCTCAACCCGCTGCCGTTCGTCGCGACGGGCGCCCGCCACGCCGTCGGCTACCGCGTGTCGGACTCGGTGCTCGGCGCGCTCTCGCAGGCTGTGCCGAGACAGATCCCGGCGGCCGGCGCCGGGCAGGTCGCGATCGTGCTGCTGTCGCACCTGGATCCCGAGACCGGCCAGTATCGAGTGAACGTCCTGCAGCCCATGCAGGGCGGCTGCGGCGCGCGCCCGACGAAGGACGGCATCGACGGCGTGAACTTCTCGGCCGGCTCGCTTCGCAACGTGCCGACTGAGAGCATCGAGCTGGAAGCCCCGGTGGTGGTGCAGCGTTACATGCTCACCGACGAGACAGCGGCGGGCCAGTACCGCGGCGGCGCCGGCGTGGTGTTCGAGTTCCAGGTCAACGCGCCGAACACCATCATCACCGCCCGCGGCATGGAGCGGATGCACATCCGCCCCTGGGGACGGAAGGGGGGCGAGCCGGGCACGCTCGGGGCGACCGTCCTGAGCCCGGGGACGACCGAGGAACGGTCTGCAGGAAAGATCGACGTGCTCAAGGTGGGCCCGGGAGAGACCATCCGCATAGTCTCGCCGGGCGGCGGCGGCTACGGCGACCCGTTCCAGCGTGACCCCGAGCTAGTACGGCGGGACGTGGCAAATGGTCTTTTTGCCGCGGCCGAGGCCGCCGTGCGTTACGGCGTCGTCATCGACGCCGCCCGCGTCGATCTGGACGCGACCCGGCGGCGACGGAGCGCCCGGGCCGCCCCGGCGCCTGAGTTCAGCTTCGGACGCGAGCGCGAGGACTACGAGCGGCGCCTGCCGCCCGGCGTACAGGACGCCGTCGCCGCCGAGCTCACGGCCTACTCAGGTTCGTACCGCAACTTCCTCAAGGAGCAGGTCTACGACGCCATCATGGCGAACGGCGCCTCGCCGCTCGATCCGGTCGCGCTGCGGGAGCGCGTGCGCGAAATCCTGAAATCCGTGCGTCTCGGCGAGGGCGGCGCGGCCTGAGCGCGATGGGAGGCGACATGTTCCACTGGCCGTTGATCTCGTCCGACTCGCACATCGTCGAGCCGCCCGACCTGTGGGCGGAGCGGCTGGATCGCCGGTACCGCGACCGTGCGCCACGCGTCGTCGAGGAGGACGATGCCGACTGGTGGTTCGTGGACGGCGTCCGGACCAACTCGTTCCAGGGCGGCGCCCAGGCAGGCAAGCGCTTCGAGAGCCAGGACGCGCTGCGCCCGGCCGCCCGGTTTCGCGAGGTCCGTCCCGGCGCGTACCTTCCCGTTGAATTCCTCCGCGACAACGAGCTGGACGGCGTGCACGGCGCGGTCATCTATCCGACGGAAGGGCTGCAGCTCTTCCGTGTCCCCGACGGCGAATTGCTCACTGCCATCTTTCGCGCTTACAACGACTGGCTCGTGGAATTCTGCCGGACCGACACGAGCCGGCTGAAAGGGATCGCGCTGATCAACGTGGACGACGTGCCATCAGCGATCGCGGAGCTGGTGCGAACGCGGAAGGCCGGACTCGCTGGCGCAATGATCACGGTCTACCCGCCCGAGGAGCGGTCGTACGATCGGCCGGAGTACGAGCCCCTCTGGGCAGCTGCTGAGGACGTGGACGCGCCGCTGAGCCTGCACATCGACACGCAGCGGCCGACGCCGGGTACGGCATGGGAAGGCATCCGGGCCGTCCGCGCATCGCTTCTGGCCAACGCTGATCATTGGGTGCGGGTCTCGCTAGGCCACCTGATCTTCACCGGCGTCTTCGAGCGCCATCCACGACTCCGCGTCGGCTCCGCCGAGCACGAGGTGTCCTGGGCGCCACACTTCCTCGACCGGCTCGACTACACGTACACCCAACGCGCGCGACGCGACGGTTGGTACCGCTTCAAGACCGACACGCTCCCGAGCGACTTCTTCCGACGGAACGTCTTCCTCAGCTTCCAGGAGGACGGCCTCGGCATCCGCGACCGCGCCCTTATTGGCGTCGATCAGCTCATGTGGGGCTCCGATTACCCCCACACCGAATCGACGTTCCCGCGCTCGCGTCAGATCCTGGAACGCATCCTGCTCGGCGTGTCGGAGGACGAGTCCCGGCAGATCACCCGGTCTAACGTCGCGCGCCTGTATCGCTTCGAGGGACACTAACCAACGCGGCTCCAACTCGCCGACGCGGTCGGCGACCTCTGCGCGAACTTTCCCCGTAATCACCGGCGAGCAATCGCCTTGCTCTGGAGAGCTTCAGTTCAATTCGACTAACAACTCCAACAAACCTGCCCTGCTCCTCCAGGGGTAAACGAAAGGGGATAGCGGCTACACCATCCCGTCACGGGTCAGGCTTGGGTTGTGGCGACACTTCCGGTGAGGTCGCGGGGAAGGGCCGGCTAGCCGTGGTCAGGTCCAACTTCAGCAGCACTTCATCACCCTGCCGCAATCCCTGGATGGCGCGAGTCGGAAAGCGGACCAGCAGGGGACCGCTCACCGTTTGTATCATGACTTCCCCGTTTGCCTGATCGAGGCGCGCTACCGAGCCCCCGATGGTCGCCGTGCGCGTATTGATAAGGGTAATCCCGACGAGAACATCGTCGCCGGGCTTCGCCGTGCTAACCGTGGTGTCCGGGAACCCGGCTGTCAACGATCCCGTAGCGGTCTGCACGGTCACGGCACTCGTCGCCACGTCGACGCTCGTGACGCGCCCAGTGAGGAACCCCACCACGTCGCATTGTGACGGCGCTCCGCCCCCGCCGCGCCGACCACCCCCGCCGCGGCTTCCTGCTCGCTGGGCGAGGAGTCGGGACAATTGCGGCACCTCCGGATCCGCAGGGACAGCGCTGACACGGGGTCCTGACAGCGCCACCGCAGCCACCACCACTAAGAGCGTGAGCGACAGGAGCTTGCGCATCGATTCGTCCCCCTCGTAGCCCGGCCTCCTACCTGAACCGCTTTGGACGCATCGCGTCTTGTCCGCACACCTCTAGCTGCCTCCCCTCGAGGGCCCTCCTCTTATCGGCAGACTGGCTACCTGCCCGTGACGACGATCTTCTCCCCGGAAGCGACCGCGCGGTTCTGGCTGTCGCGCGCCACGAACATGATCTCGTAGCGATGTGTGCGGGTTGCTCGTCTCTGCGCTCGTGCTGCCCACGAGTCCGAGAATGACCGCGAGGGCCAGCAGGGTCTTCGTCATGGCTCACTCTCCTTCGTCGAAGCCAAGGCCTGCACTCACCCTACTCCTGGTTGCCACACTGGCAACGGCCAGCGGTGGGGCTTGTGTCGCCCCGGGCGTCCCGCACCCTTCTTGACCCCCTGGAAGCCTCCGGCTAATCTCGGCACGCTGGCTCTACGGAGCACACCGCCCGGCTCTCGCAGGAAGGAGGGCCTCTCGAGTCCAGTCCCCGGACGTCAAGACGAAGGTGTTGCCTACCCGCGCAAAGGAGACCCTATCGCCGGCCCCGACAACCTGCATCATGATCAGCCTTGTCGAACTCAGGAGGGTGGGCATCGTGTTCAGCCCCGACGGCCACTACATCTACATCGGCAACTTCACCACCCGCGACATCTCGATCCTGCGAGTGGACGGCACGGACGTTGTCGATACGGGCAAGCGCATGAAGCTGCCGGCCCAGCCCGCCTCGATGCGCGGCGGCGCTTGGTGAGCGAGAGGGAGGGTAGCGAAGCGGTCATCCGGCCGGGCCGCGCCCCCGTGGTCCTTCACCCCCTAGGGCTGAACCGCGCTCACGAACGGGAGGTTCACATGAAACGTCTCACGCGTCGCACGTTTCTCGCCGCCGCCCCGGCCGTGCTGGCCTTGGGCAGCCCGCTATTGGGCGCCCGGCCGGCGCGAGCCGCCAAGCAATACGGCCCCGGGGTCACCGACAGCGAGATCAAGATCGGCAACACCGGCCCCTATAGCGGCCCGCTCTCGAACGCCAGCCCCATTCCGATATCGATGGCCGCCTATTTCAAGATGATCAACGATCAGGGTGGTGTGAACGGGCGCAAGATCACCTTCATTTCTGTTGACGACGGCTATTCGCCACCCAAGACGGTCGAGATGACGCGCAAGCTGGTAGAGGGAGACCACGTTCTGTTCATCGCCGGCGCGGTCGGCACCCCCACCAACAGCGCGATCTGGCACTACATGAACGAGAAGAGAGTGCCGCAATTGTTCCTCGGCACCGGCGCCACTAAGTGGGACGACCCCAAGGGCCATCCCTGGACCATGGGCTTTTTCGTCAGCTACCAGGCAGAGGGCCGCATTTACGCTGGCTATATCTTGAAGCACAAGCCCGATGCCAAGATCGGCGTGCTCTATCAGAACGACGATTTCGGCAAGGACTATCTCAAGGGGCTCGAGGACGGGCTCGGCGACAAAGCGGCCGGATTGATCAAGGTCAAGGCGTCCTACGAGACCACCGACCCGACCGTCAACTCGCAAATCATTCAGATGAAGGGGGCAGGCTGCGATGTCCTCGTCACCGTCGCAATTCCCAGGTTCGGCGCCCTGGCGGTCAGGGAGGTGGCCGAACTCGGATGGAAGCCGCTGCACATTTTGAATGGGGTTGCTTCGTCGGTCGGCGCGGCGTTGAAGCCGGCCGGCCTCGAAAACGCCAAGGGGATCATCAGCGACAATTCCTTCAAGGACCCGACCGACCCGCAATGGCAAAACGATGCCGGCTACAAAACATGGGTCTCTTTCATGGACAAATATTATGCAAGCGGCGACAAGACCGATAACCAGAGCGTCTACGGACAGTCGATTGCCGCGACAACCGTTCAGGTGCTCAAGCAGTGCGGCGATGAATTGACCCGCGAGAACGTGATGAAGCAGGCGGCCAACCTGCAACATCTCGAACTGCCGATGCTGTTGCCCGGCATCACGATCAATACAAGCCCGACCAATTTCGCGCCGATCAGGCAGGC
>DATGCY010000454.1:0-12151 GCA_035311385.1 Candidatus Methylomirabilota bacterium | reverse complement strand
CTGGTGATCTCCTTCTCCGCCCGCTCGTGGAGCTTGACCTCGATGTCGGCAACCACGTCGTCCACCGCCTGCACCCCTACCGAGCGCTTCTCGCAAGCCTTGAGGATGGAGCCGCGGAGTTTCTGCCGGTCGAAGGGCTCGCGACGGCCGTCGCGCTTGACCACGTGGGGCAGCACGTCCTCGATGTACTCGTAGGTCGTGTAGCGCCGGTGGCAGCGCAGGCACTCACGCCGGCGCCGGATGAACTCGCCTTCGCGGCCCACGCGCGAGTCCACCACGCGGTCCTCGGTGTGACCGCAGAACGGGCACTTCACCGGAGGCGCTCCGGGTAGAGGGGGAAGCGCGTGGTGAGGGCTTGCACGTCGGCCCGCACCGCCGCTTCCACCGAGGCATTGCCGAGGTTCGTGAGCACGCGATCGATGAAGGCCGCGATCTCCGCCATCTCCGTCTCGCCCATGCCGCGCGTGGTGACGGCGGGCGTGCCGAGACGGATGCCACTCGTCACCATGGGCCCCTTGGTGTCGAAGGGGATCCCGTTCTTGTTCACGGTGATCCAGGCGCGGTCGAGGGCTTCCTGGGCGTCCTTCCCGGTGATGCCCTTGGGCGTGAGATCGACGAGGAGGAGGTGCGTGTCCGTACCGCCCGAGACGAGGCGGTAGCCGTGGGCGAGCATGGCCGCGGCGAGCGCCTTGGCATTCCGGATGATCTGGCCCTGATAGGACCGCCACTCCGGTGTCTGCGCCTCGCGGAAGGCCACGGCCTTGGCCGCAATGACGTGCATGAGAGGCCCGCCCTGGATGCCAGGCAGCACGGTGCGATCAAGGTCCTTGGCGTAGCGCTCACGGCACATGACCATGCCGCCGCGCGGACCGCGAAGAGTCTTGTGGGTGGTGGTGGTGACGAAGTCCGCAAAGGGTATGGGCGAGGGATGGAGTCCCGCCGCCACCAGGCCCGCGGGATGTGCGATGTCGGCCATCAGGGCGGCGCCGACCTCGTCGGCGATCTCCCGGAAGGGCTTGAAGTCGATGGCGCGCGGGAAAGCGGAACCGCCTGCGATGATGAGCTTGGGGCGATGTTGCCGCGCGAGGTCGCGAACCTGGTCGAGGTCTATACGCTCCGTGTCCCGGGTGACACCATAGGGCACGATGGTGTAGAAGCGGCCCGAGAAGTTGATGGGACTGCCCGCGGTGAGGTGACCGCCGTGGGCCAAATTGGGCCCCAGCACGGTATCGCCGGGCTTGAGGAGGGTGAAGTACACCGCCATGTTGGCCTGCGAGCCCGAGTGTGGTTGAACGTTCACGTGCTCGGCGCCGAAGAGCTCTTTGGCGCGGTTGATGGCGAGATCCTCGGCGACGTCCACGATCTCGCAGCCGCCGTAGTAGCGCTTGCCCGGGTAGCCTTCCGCGTACTTGTTGGTCATCACCGAGCCCACCGCCTCCAGCACCGCCTCGGAGACGAAGTTCTCGGACGCGATCAGCTCGAGGTTGCGCGACTGGCGAACCGTCTCGTCGTGGATGGCCTTGGCGATGTCTGGATCGACCTGCTCCAGCCGGCTCACCAGCCGCCCTCGCGCGCGCCGAGGCGCCCTTCCATGTCCTTGATCTTGTCTACACGCCGGGCGTGGCGACCCCCCGCGAAGTCACTCTCGAGCCAAACCTTGAGGATGGCGCATCCCACGTCGGCGTCGGTCAGGCGGCCAGCGAGGGCGAGCACGTTGGCGTTGTTGTGCTCGCGGCTCATGCGCGAGGTGAAGGTGTCGCCGCAGAGGGCGGCCCGCACGCCGGGGATCTTGTTGGCGGCCATGGCCATGCCAATGCCCGTGCCGCACACGAGCACGCCGCGATCCACCTTGCCCACGGCGACGGCCTCGCCCACCTGCTGGGCGTAGTCGGGGTAGTCCACGGAGTCGGGGGAGTGGGTACCGAAGTCGAGGACCTGGTACCCCCCTTCCATGAGCCAGCTCTTGAGCGCTTCCTTGAGCTCCCAGCCGGCGTGATCGGCCCCGAGGGCGACGGAGAGCATGAGCGGCCCCACGTTACGCTCTGTCGGGCTCGAGTGTCAAGGCGCCCCAACATCTGGTGCCTCCAGACGCTCGAGCTCGAACGTTTGCTCGAATCACCCAGCTTTCGGGAGTGTCCGCTTCGAGCGCGGGCTACGCCCGCGCAACCCTCGGGGGGAGGTTCGGAAGGGGGGCGGAAGCCCCCCTCCGAATCAAAGCAGTTGCTCCATGATCAGCACATCGACCCATTTCCCATCGAGCAGGCCCTGCTCCCGATAGATCCCAACTTGCGTGAAGCCCATCCTCTCATAGAGGGCCACGCCCGCCTTGTTGCTGGGAAAACAAGCGAGGACGAGCTTGTGGAAGCCCAACTGCCGGCCGAGGTCGATGAGCCGAGCCAGCATCACTCGCCCCACGCCCTTGCCCCGCCAGCTCCGCTCCACGTAGACGGAGATGTCGGCCACATTGTCGTAGCACCGGCGCGGGTTGAAAGAATTGAGGCTCGCCCACGCCACCACCTGCCCAGCCGTTTCCCCGACCACCACGGGGTAGCGGGTGCCCCGGGCAGACAGCCAGCGGCGGCGCTCGTCCATGTCACGGAACTCCGTTTCGAGGGTGGCGACCCGGTCCGCGATGCCCTGGTTGTAGATCGTGCAGATGACGGCGGCGTCGTCGAGAGTGGCGTAGCGCACGGCGATCGGCTCCATCGAGTCCTCCTTCTACCCGCATCATGCCGATATATCGTGAATCAAAGAAATAGATTGTTTTTATTATTTCCATGAGAAATTCTGATGAAGAATGTCTCTCAATCCCGTGCACCTTCGCACCCTCCACGAGATCATCCGGCTCCAGAGCTTCTCCCGTGCCGCAGAGGCCCTCCGCCTGAGCCAGCCCGCAGTGAGTCTCCACATTCGCCAGCTCGAAGAGGCCTTGGGCCTGCCCCTCCTCGAGAGGGTCGGCAAGCGCGCCGCGGCCACCCCGGCGGGCGCGCTGCTCCTGGAGCGGGGCGGTCGCGCCCTGGAGGCTCTCGAGGCGGCGGCGGCCAGCATCCACGCCCTACGCGGCGTAGTCGCGGGCCGCGTCCGCGTGGGCACGGGAGCGACGGCGAGCATTTATCTCCTCCCCCCCATCCTGAGACGCCTGCGCGCCCGCTATCCCGCCATCGAACTGGTCATCGTCACTGGCAACGCCTCCGAGATCGCCAAGGCGGTGGCCGAGAATGCCCTCGACGTGGGCGTGGTCACCCTGCCCGTGAGGCCGCGCCAGCTCGTGGTCACGCCGTTCTTCACCGATCGGCTCGTGGCCATCGCCCCGCCCGGCTGGCGCTGGACGAGGTTGGGGAGGCGCGGCCGGCGCAAGGGCGGACGCCGCGGCCTGACCCCTGGCGACCTCGCGGGCGAGCCGCTGATCCTCTACGAGCGCGGCGGGACCATCCGCCAGGTAATCGAGGACTGGTTCCGACGCGGCCGCGTCACGCCCCGGGTCGCCATGGAGCTCGGCAACGGGGAAGCGATCAAGGAGCTCGTGAGCGCGGGGCTCGGACCGTCGATCACCTCGTGGGCATCGGTCAGGAGCGAGGCGCGCGCGGGTAGCCTGCGCGCGATCCCGCTCTCTCCGCCCCTGGTGAGGCGGCTCGGTGTCATCAGGCGGCGCGACAAGCCTGAAAGCCCGCCGCTCCGCGCCCTTCTCCGCGCGCTCGAGCGGCGACCGAGGAGCGGCCGGCGCCTCAGTTGACCTTGCGCTCGCGACCCGCCCAGTAGGGTTCGCGCAGCTTGAACTTCTGCAGCTTGCCTGTGGCCGTGCGCACGAGCGTGTCGCGCACCTCGATGGTGGTCGGGCACTTGTAGTGCGCCATGCGGCTCCGGCAATGCTCGATGAGGTCCTTCTCGGTGGCGCTGACCCCGGGGCGCAGGACGACCAAGGCCTTGATGGTCTCCCCCCACTTCTCGTCGGGCACGCCGATGATGGCTGCCTCCGCCACCGCAGGGTGCTGATACAGGCAGTCCTCCACCTCGATCGAAGAGACGTTCTCTCCACCCGTGATGATCACGTCCTTCTTGCGGTCGGAGATGGCGATGAACGGCCCTTCCGCGAAGCCACCGTCGCCCGTGTGAAACCAGCCGTCCGCGATGGCCTTGGCCGTCTCCTCGGGCTGATTCCAGTACCCCTCGAATACGTGATTGGAGCGGGCCAACACCTCGCCCTCGTCGTCCACGCGCATGCGCACGCCCACCGCGGGTACCCCAGCGCGCGAGAGACGGCGCGCCCGCTCGCTCGCGTCGAGGCCATCCCATTCGGCGGGGGCGCGGTTGATGGTGAGGAGGGGTGAGGTCTCCGTGAGGCCGTAGATCTGGATGAACTCCCACCCGAGCTCCGTCTCGATTCGCTCGATGGTCTTGGAGGGCGGCGGCGCACCCGCGATGACCACGCGCATCCGTCCCTTGCCTGGGACGACCTGGCCTTTCTGCCGCCGCGCCGCCGCGGCGTCGAGCACGGTCGCGATGACGGCAGGTGCGGAGTTGAACAGGGTCACCCCTTCGGACTCGATTCGCTTGAGGATCTCCTCGCCGTCGATCTTGCGGATGACGACGTGGCGCGCGCCGATCCCCGTCACCGCGTAGGGCATGCCCCAGCCGTTGCAGTGGAAGGTGGGCAAGGTGTGAAGGTACACGTCACGATCGGTAAGCGCGAGGTGCCAACCGAAGGTGACCGCGTTGAGCCAGAAGTTGCGGTGGGTCAGCTGCACGCCCTTGGGCCGCGCCGTTGTTCCCGAGGTGTAGTTGATCGAGACGGCGGCATTCTCGTCGGTCACGGTGAGGCGCGGCCTGGCACCTTTGCGTAGAAAGAGCTGGGCGTCGGTGGCCGTGCCGAGGACGAATCGGTGCTTCACCGGAATCTGCCGCAGCGGCTCGTCGAGCTCAGGATCCACGAGGAGGACCGACGAGCCGGAGTGTTCGATGATGTAGCGGACCTCCTCCGGGTGCAGCCGGAAGTTGACGGGCACCAGGGTGCGCCCGAAGACGCTCACCCCGAACAGGCTCACGAGGAAGCGCGCCGCGTTTGGGGAGACGATGGCCACGCGATCGTGCTCTGCCACCCCGAGATCGTCGAGGGCCGCGGCGAGGCTCCGGGACATCTCCGCGAACTGCCGGTACGTGGAACGGCCCAGGCCGCCGCCCGGCGGATTGGGCTCGTCGACCACCGCCTCACGGTCGCCGTAGACGAGCTCGGCGCGTTCGAGGAAGTCACCCAGGGTGAGAGGCACGATCATAGCGAGACTCCTCCGGTGAGATAGCGCCACGCGCTGCCGTGGCTCGCGATGCGGCCGGCGGTGGGGGCGCCGAAATGGGTCCCGAGAATGGTGACGTCGCGGTCGGCGTAGCGGGCACAGAACGCGCGACGCGTGGAGCGCGCCATGACCTGGTCGTCGCAGAAGTTGCTGTTCCAGTCGGGCTCGCCGCACTGGACGGGATGGTGCATCAGATCACCGGTGATGACGGCCTCGCGCCCTTCCGAGCGGATGTGGAGGCTCACGTGGCCGGGGGTGTGCCCGGGCGTCGGCTCGAGGACCAGCTCATCGCTAATCCGATGATCGCCCTCCACCAGGTCGACGCGACCTGCCTCCACCACCGGCCGCACACTGTCGGCGATGATCGGCCCGTACTCGTCGCCGTCGCGCGCCGACCAGTGCTCCCATTCCTTCCGCGCGAAGAGGTAGCGGGCGCGGGGGAAGGTCGGCACCCAGCGACCGTTCTCGAGCCGCGTGTTCCAGCCGATGTGGTCCACGTGGAGGTGGGTGCAGAGGACGAGGTCGATGGTCTCGGGCGGGAAGCCAGCCGCGCCCAGCCGCTCGAGGAAATCCGTGCGCAGCATGTTCCAGTTCGGGTTCTCGCGCGGCTTGTCGTTGCCGACGCAGGTGTCGACGAGCACGGTGAGACCGGGCGCCTGGACGATGAAGCTGTGGATGCTCATGAGGAAGCGTCCGCGCTCGTCGAGGAAGTGCGGGGCGAGCCAGTCGCGGTGGCGCTCCACCCCCTCCTTGGAGGCGTCCGGGAGGACCCAGGTGGGCCGGGTCGGGCCGTACCACTCCACGACGTTCTCCACCCGCACGCGTCCGACGTCGAGAGGCTTCATGGTCGAGGCTCGATAGTGGGCCGAGGGCTGGCCGCCGTCAAGTACGCTCCGTCTCTGAGCGCTTCATGAGGACACGGAGCGCGAGGCGAGGCGGGACCCGTCGTCGGGGGAGGGGGGCGCTCCAGTTCCGTCACCCACACGCCTGAATCGCAGCCCTTCGGGCTGCGCACAGGACGCGGGGGTCCCACTCCGCCGGAGCGCCCCCTCCCCCGCCGCCACCCGCCTCGGTTGCACGTGCAGGTGCGTTTGAATGGTCGGGCTAAGAACCCTATCGGAGAAAGCGCGCATGACGCCCTTGACCTAGCGCTTGACGCTCAAATGTTCCCGCTCCGAGCGCAGGCTTTGCCCGCGCCACCGAATCCTCGGGGGGAGGTTTGGAAGGGGGGAGATGCCCCCTCCGAGTTTCCTAGTGGGCTCGGTAGTCTTGGATCACGGCGAGGATTCGCTGGCGGGCGGCGCTCCGGAGAGGTTCGGGCAGATCGCGGCCGACGTAGTCTTCCTCGACCTCGAACATCCGAACGAAGCGCGGCGCGGCGCCTGCCGGCGTCTTCTCCACGAAGGGCCCGCGACCGTCGAGGACGCCGTCCCAAGTCTCGCGGAGGAGCGTCCAGAAGGCTTCGCGAGGGGCCGCGAAGGCCTTGGCGGAAGCGCACTCCGAATCGGGCAGCCGCACGTACCAGTTCTTGCCCGTCTCGCGCGCGAGGGGAACCCGACCTAAATCGCCGTCCGCGATCTTCACGTTGTCCTGCCGCTCGAGCCAGCTCCCGCCATAGGCCACGATCCGACTTTGCCGCTCCAGCGCGTTGTAGTCCGAGCGGCGCATGTCGCGGCTCTCGCGGCCGGGAATCGGCGCGTAGTTGCGGCACGACCAGTCTGGATAGGCGGTATCGAGGGACCACGTCGCGGCGCACTGGTACCGCAGGCCGTCGTCGAGGTTGGTGATGCGCCTCGTCCACAGCCCGGGAGTCGCACGCAGGTCCTTCACCTGCCACGTCTGCGGCGCCGTGAAATCATAGAGGAAGGCCGCGTCGTATTCCCAGTCCTCCGACTGGTGCCGGATCTCCGTGCCCGGCCGCGGCGCGCCATTCAAATCGGCGAAGAACAGGATGCGCCGGAGGCGGATGTGCGTCGGGGACAGCGTCTCGGCGGTGATCCACTCCTTGACGGACTTGTCTCGGTTGACGTCGTAGACGCGCGCGTCCTTGACGTAGCCCGGCTTGAGGCTCTCCGTCTCGACGTAGCTGTAGTCCACGAGGAAGCAGCCGGTCAGGCTCAGGATGGCGTGGCGGCCGCGGTCGAGCTGGCTCTCCGCAGCGCCCGCGCCGCAGGCGAGGGCGGCGAGGAGGAGCGGCACGGCGAGCCCGACGAGGACGCGACGGCTCCTGCGTCTCGCCTTCGCGGGACCGCCCACCTTGGTGCGGACCGTGGATCGCACGCGTCTACACCGCCAGCACGACGCCGTCGTGGCCGGGATCGGCGCCTCCATCGAGGCCGTCCGCATGGACCCGGAGGGCATGCACGGAGGCAAAGCCGTACGTGCGGGGGCTGCGGACGACCTCGTATCCTTGTGCCGTCAGCTCCCGCTCGACACCGCGCGGGATCCGATTCGACACGTCGATGGCATTGCTGGTAGCGGAGAAGCGCGGCGCGCTCACCGCCTCCACCATGGTCATGTCGAAGTCAATGGCATTCAGGAGCACCTGGAGGACGCCCATGGCGATCTGGGTCGCCCCGGGCGCGCCGATCACCATGTGCGGACGCTCGCCCTCGAACACGATGGACGGCACGACGGAGCTGAAGCGCGCTTTGCCCGGGGCAAGGCTGCCGGCCCGGCCCGGCCGCGGGTCGAACACTCCCATGCAGCCGTTGTACATGAAGCCGAGACCCTCGGTGACCACGCCCGAGGGCATACCGAGCGAATGCGTCATGGCGACGCAGTTGCCCTCGCCGTCGATCACGGACACGTGCGTCGTGTCGCGGCTCGGCGAGCCGCCCGCGTTGAAGCGCGGCACCTCTGCCTTCTTGCCCAGCCGGATCTCCTCAGCGAGCCCCGCCGCGTAGTCCTTGCTCGTGAGCCGATCCACCGGCACGTCGACGAAGCGCGGGTCCCCCACGTGGCAATCCTTGTCGACGGTGGACCGCTTCATCGCCTCGGCCACCACGCGGATGTACTCGGCCGAGTTGTGCTCGAGCGTGCCCAGAGCGAAGCGCTCGAGGATGTTCAGCATCTCGATGAGCATCACCCCGCCCCCGGGAGGCTGATTGCTCGAGACGCGGTAACCGCGATAGGTGCCCCACAGTGGCGTGTTGCGCACCGTCTTCCACTCGCGCAGGTCGGCCGCCCCGAGCAGGCCGTCGTGGCGACGCATGTCTTCCACGATGGCCTGCGCGATCTCGCCCTCGTAGAAGACCTCGTCGCCGTGCTTGGCGATCAGGCGCAGGGTCTGGCCGAGATCGCGATTGACCACGTGGTCCCCCACCTGCTTGGGCGTTCCGTCGGGACGGCAATAGAGCGCTCGCGAGGCCGGGGTGAAGGCGAGACGCTCAGCGCCCGAGGCGCGGCCCATCTGCCCCGGCTCGTGCCACCAGTAGGCAACGTGAGGCCGCACCGTCCATCCGGACTCCGCCCACGCGATGGCCGGCTCCACGATCTGCTCCCAGGGCAGACGGCCGTGCTCGCGGTGGGCGTCCCGATACGCCCGCAGACTCGCCGGCGCGCAGATGGACTGGTAGCCGATGTCGTTCACGCGCCCGCGCAGGATGAAGCCGTAGCCGTCGCGCGCCTCCGACTCGATGCGGTCCGCCCACATGTCGGGGCGCACGCCGAGGGGCGCCGGAGCGTGGAAGTCGATGTAGCCGTGGAAGCCCGCGCCCGGCATGGCGATGGCGCAACTGCCGAAACCGGCGATGCCGCACATGAACGGATCGACTACGCCCTGGACGAGCGCGCACGCCATGGCCGCGTCGACCGCGTTGCCGCCCGCTCTCAAGATGTCCGCGCCAGCCTCGGCCGCTTCCGGTTGCGGCGCCACGATCATCGCTTTCTTCCGGTATCGCATGGAGCCTCCTCGGGCAGTGGTGATCACAGGGTAGCAGAGGGCGGCGAGGCTGTCTTGACTCGTGACGACGCGCAGGCGATGCTACGGCGGCCGATCAGCCATGCACCCCATCGAGCACGTCGGGAGGCTTTCGTGATCCTCCATCGCGACCCATGACCCAGGCGCTTTCCGGCATCCGCGTGGTCGACATCACCAACAACCAGGCTGGGCCCTCCTGCGGCCAGATGCTCGCGTGGCTCGGCGCCGACGTGATCAAGGTGGAGGAGCCCGACCGGGGCGACGTCGCCCGCCAGACGCACCGCGACCGGCCGGACGCCGACAGCCTCTTCTATCTCTCCTTCAACGCCAACAAGCGCAGCCTCCCTCTCAATCTCAAGCATCCCCGGGGCAAGGAAGTGTTCCGCGCCCTCCTCAAGACGGCCGACGTGCTCCTGGAGAACTTCGGGCCCGGCGTCCTCGAGCGGCTGGGCTTCGGCTACGAGGCGGTGCGCGCGATCAACCCGCGCCTCGTCTACGCGAGCATCAAGGGCTTCGGCTCCTACGGTCCCTACCGCCACTTCAAGAGCTACGAGCCCATCGCCCAGGCCATGGGCGGCGGCATGAGCGTGACGGGTTTCCCCGACGGGCCGCCCACCTTCGTGTGGCCCTCCATCGGCGACTCGGGCACCGGCATGCATTGCGTGATCGGCATCCTCGCCGCCCTCATGCAGCGCCACGCCACCGGCGAGGGGCAGCAGGTCGAGGTCTCCATGCAGGACGTGGTGGTGAACCTGATCCGCGTCAGCCTCCGCGATCATCAGCGCCATGGGAAGCCCGTGGGGCGCGGAGGCAATCAGCTCGGCACGAATGCGCCGGGCACGACCTATCGTTGCCATCCCGGCGGCCCCAACGACTACGTGTTCATCTATGCCCAGCAGCAGATGTGGCATCCACTCCTGCGTGCCATTGGCCGCGAGGACCTGTTCGGCGATCCACGCTTCGAGACGGGAGAGGCGCGCTGGCAGCACCGTGATGAGGTCAACGCGCTGGTGGAAGGCTGGACCTCGGAGCGCTCCAAGCACGAGGTGATGAAGATACTCGCGGGGGCGGGGGTGCCCTGCGGCGCCTGTCTCGACACGGGCGAGGTGCTGGAGGATCCGCACCTGCGCGCCCGGGACATGATCGTCGAGGTGGCGCATCCCGTGCGCGGCCACTACCTCACCGCGGGCAATCCCATCAAGCTCTCCGCGTCCCCTACTGTCATCAACATGGCTCCTCTCCTTGGGCAGCACCGCCAGGAGATCCTCGGCGAACTGGGCTACGACGAGGCGTCCATCAAGGCCCTCGCCGACGAGGGGGCCACGTGAGACAAGAACCCCTCGCGCCTCGTTGACAAGGACGGGACGAGCCCCGAGACTATCGCCCCAGGGAGGACCTGACCATGCGATCCACCGATGAACACGCGCTCGTCCCGACGCTCAAGCGTCAGCTCGCGGAGCGCCAGATCGGCCGGCGAGAATTCGTTCGCTACGCGACCCTGCTCGGCATGGCGGCACCCGCCGCCTATGCCGTGGCCTCCAGGATCACCGGCGAGCCACTGGTGAGCCCGGTGGCCGCCCAGGGCAGCCTGCCCAAGGGCGGCACCCTCCGGCTCGCCATGCGCTGCCAGGACCTCAAGAGTCCCCACACCTATAGCTGGGTCGAGTCGTCCAACTCGGCGCGCCAGGTCCTCGACTATCTCACGGTAACGGGCGTGGACAACATCACGCGCCCCGGCCTCATCGAGAAGTGGGAGCCCAGCCCGGACCTCAAGACCTGGACCCTCCGCGTGCGGAAGAGCGTCAAGTGGCACAACGGGCGCCAGTTCACCGCCGACGACGTGGTCTGGAACATCAAGCGCGTGCTCGATCCCAAGACGGGCTCATCCGTGCTGGGCCTGATGAAGGGTTTCCTGCTCGAGGACTACGAGACGGGAGAGAAGGACGACAAGGGCAACCCCAAGAAGTCCTCCCGGCTGTGGGACGCCAATGCCATTCAGAAGGTCGACGACTTCACGGTGAAGCTCAACGGCAAGACGGCGCAGCTCGCCGTGCCCGAGCAGCTCTTCCACTACCCGTTCCTCATCCTCGACCCCGCGGAGAACGGCGAGTTCAAGGTCGGCTCCAACGGCACCGGCGCCTTCACCCTGGTGGAGAACGAGGTGGGACGCCGCCAGGTGCTCAAGGCGCGCAAGCAGCCCTACTGGGGCGGCGGACCCTACCTCGACCAGCTCGAGTTCATCGATCTGGGCGACGATCCCGCAGCCTCCGTCGCTGCGCTGGCCTCCAAGCAGGTCGACGGGCTCTACGGCGCCGACATCGTGCAACTCGAGGCGCTCCAGAAGATCCCCCACGTGCAGATGTACCAGGTCACCACCGCTTACACGGCGACGGCGCGCATGCAACCGGTGAAGCCCTTCGACGACAAGCGGGTGCGTCAGGCCATGCGCTACGCCATCGACTCGAACGCCGTGCTCCAGATCGCCCATCGCGGCCTGGGTCAGCCCGGCGAGCACCACCACGTGAGTCCCGTGCATCCCGAATACGCGAAGCTGCCGGCGCAGCCGCGCGACGTGGCCAAGGCGAAGAAGCTCCTCGCCGAGGCCGGCTATCCGAATGGCATCGATGTGGAGATCGCCTGCAAGCCCTATCCCGCCTGGGAGCTCCTCGCCGTGCAGACCATGGTGGAGCAGTGGAAAGAGGCGGGCATCCGCGTCAAGATCAACGTGATGCCATCGACGCAGTACTGGGAGGTGTGGACCAAGGTGCCCTTCGGCTTCACCACCTGGGCGCACCGGCCGCTCGGCATCATGAGCCTCGGGCTGGCCTATCGCTCGGGCGGCTCCTGGAACGAGTCGAAGTACTCCAACCCCGAGTTCGACAAGCTCCTCACCCAGGCCGAGGGCACCCTCGACGTGAATCAGCGGCGGGAGATCATGGCG
>DATGCY010000453.1:0-3312 GCA_035311385.1 Candidatus Methylomirabilota bacterium | reverse complement strand
AGACCCGCTGGATCTCGAGCGTGCCGAGCTTTGCCGGGTACCGGGGCGCGCGCGAGCTGGGCCTCCTTCTCTTCGAATTTCTTGGGAGCGGCGAGAGCTGAGGGTCTTCACCAGCGCCATAACCACGATCGCGCAGGCATGCGTCCTTAGGTTCGCTGGGGCTAGGAGTCGGTCCGTCGCTCATTCGCCGATTGTAGAGCCTCCTACGCCCGCACAGGGGCAATCAGTGAGCCCAATGCGGCCCTGAAAATTTCTTTTCCGAGGGGAACCGCGAGGGTGGCTACGCCTTGCGGCCCGAAAGCCCATCGCGATTCTGTGCCCGCGACTGTGCCCGCGAGCACCTGATCGCAGACTCACAGCAGCCCTACGCCAGCCAAGAGAGAAACGAAAACCCCTCGGTAAGCATTCGACTTACCGAGGGGCTCTGATTCAAGCCTCAGCATGTGAGGCCGGTGCTCTGCCAACTGAGCTAATCGTCCGTGCGAGGAAATCTACAGGGTTATGGGAAGGCCGTCAACCTCGAGGGCTCGCAGAGTCCTCGCGCGTGCCACGTCACTCAAGCGCGTCGCTCCATGTGCGCCAGCGCGGCGGCGACCGTACGCCGGAGGGTCTCCAGGGCGAAGGGCTTCTTCACGAACGGCCAGCCCGTCTCCTTGATGCCTGCCACCTCGTAGCCCGACATCAGCACGACCTTGATCCCCGGCCAGAGCCCCTGTATGCGGCGGGCGAGCTCTCGGCCATCCATGAGCGGCATGATGAGATCGACCAAGAGCAGGTCGAATCCTTCTGAGCGCTGGCGGGCGAGGCGGATGGCCTCCAGCGGATCGGTCGTCTGCACCACGGCGTAGCCTTGGGATTCCAGGATGTCCGCGGCGAGCGGCCCGATCTCCGGATCATCGTCGACGATCAGGATCGACGGAGAGGCTTGCGCGGGCGCGGGCTCACCGGTGGCCTTGGCGATCGACTGATCGATGTGCTGACAGACGAGCGCGAAGGAGGGGCGCTCGACCTCGAAGATGATGGTCGCGCCCTCCACGGCAATGCGGCGACCAGAGAAGAGTCCGTCCGCGTGGACGACCTCGAGGAATCGGCGGCGCCATTCCGGCGTGGGATCCTCGCTCAGCGGCAGCCGCCAGGTCGGCAGCTGGTCGCTGCCGCCGATGCGTTCGGGCGCTCCGATGCGGGTGGGCATTGTTCCGGGCCGTGCGTACGGATCATCGACGGAGCGCGGGCCTCGGTCAAATTGAAAGTTTCGATGAAGGGGCGCTCCCGTCGCCTTCGCGACCAATCCCTCGCAAAATTGGCGCCTCCACGGGGGCGGGTGTAAGCTGGCTCAACTGCTCGCATCTCACGACGGTTCGATGATGGAGGATGGGACATGCGTTTGCTTGGTGCTCTAGTGGCGCTGTGGGTGCTCCTGGCCGCGGCGCCCGCAGGGGCCCAACCCAGTCCCGCCGTCGAAAAGGGCTCGTCGGTCAAGATGGAGTACACGCTGAAGGACGACAAGGGCCAGGTCCTCGACTCCAGCGAGGGCAAGGAACCCATCGCCTTCGTCCAGGGCGCCCATCAGATCATTCCGGGCCTCGACAAAGCCCTCCTCGGCATGAAGGTGGGGGACACCAAGAAGGTCACCGTGAAACCCGACGAGGGCTACGGCGTCGTCGATCCCAAGGCGGAGACCGAGGTGCCCAAGGATGCCCTGCCGAAGGGCGCCGATGTGGTGGGCACCCGGCTCCTTGCCCGCGGCCAGGACGGGCATCCGCGCCCCGTCACCGTGAAGGCCGTGAAGGACAACACGGTAGTGCTGGACCTGAACCATCCCCTCGCAGGCAAGACGCTGTTCTTCGACATCAAGGTCGTCTCGGTCGAGCCGCCGAAGGCGGCGGCGCCGACGGCGGCGCCGGCGCCGAAGTAGCCGCGACCACGTGAGCGTCCGCGCCAGCGATCTTCCCTTCGATGCGGTCCGTGCGCCGGTCGAGGCGCTGACCCTCAAGCGCGCTGTCCTGTGGGGCCTCGTCGCCTCCAAGGTCGTCGCGGGCTGGGGCGTCCAGTGGGACATCCAGTGGCACGTGGTCATCGGGCGCGACTCGTTTTGGATTCCCCCGCATCTCATGACGTACGCGGGCGTGAGCGCCGCGGTCATCCTGTCCTTCGGCATGCTCGCCCTGGAGACGTGGCGCGGGACAGGCACGATACGCGTGTTGGGCCTCTCGGGAAGCCGCGGGTTCCAGTTGGCTGCGTGGGGCATGGCAGTGACCGTGCTCGCCGCTCCCATCGATGATCTCTGGCACCGCCTCTTCGGCCTCGACGTCACGCTCTGGAGCCCGCCCCATCTCCTGGGCATCCTGGGGGTGGTCATCAACGGCTGGGCCTGCCTCATCATCGCGCGCGAGGTGTATCCGGAGCGTAGCGCCGGCCGGCTCGCCGCCATGATCATGACAGGAGCCGGGCTCTACGGCAGCCTGCACCTGGTGATAGACCCGACCTTCCGTCTCGCCTACCTCTACGGCGGGGTACGGTTCTACAGCTTCGCGATCCTCGGAGCTTTTTTCCTGCCCTTGGCCCTGCTGCCCATGGCCAGACTCTTGAAGAGCCGCTGGTCGCCCGTTGCGGCGCTCGTGGTGGTGGCGCTGGTGGGCATGTTCGGGCTGCGGCTCGCCCGCGTCGGCTTCGACGTGATCCGGCCCGTGTCCGTCATCGAAGAGGAGATCGCCAAGGATCCGACCTCGCCCATCGCGGTGGCAAACATCACGGCCCGCAAGAACGGCTTCCCACCCGGCCGGATCGGTGGGCTGCCTCTGCTCATCATGGGACTGATCCCCGTACTCGCCATGTCCCTCGTGGATCCCCGCCGGCGGCCCATTGCCGCGACCGTCGCCTACGGGCTGCTGCTCTTCATCGTTGGAGGGTGGCGGATCTCCGGGCTCCCCGCGCTGGCTCCCATGACGCCGGGCCTCGGTCCCACCGCGGTGGCGTTCGGTTTCACCGTTCTCACGTCAATCGCGGGCGGGTTCGTCGGCCGGCGACTCGCGGACTCGCTCTGACCATGGCGGGCAAGACCGTCGTCATCACCGGCGCCTCCTCAGGCATCGGCGCCGCCTGCGCGCTCCACCTCGACAAAGAGGGCTTCAGGGTGTTCGCCGGCGTGCGCAGGCAGTCGGACGCCGAGGCCCTCCGCGCCAAGGCCTCGCCGCGACTCACTCCCGTCTCCCTAGACATAGCGGACACGCTGTCAATCTCTACGGCGGCCGGCGCCGTGGCCGGCGCGGTGGGCGAGACGGGGCTGGATGGCCTCGTCAACAACGCGGGGGT
>DATGCY010000452.1:0-23939 GCA_035311385.1 Candidatus Methylomirabilota bacterium | reverse complement strand
CATCTCGACCCCGATCATCCCGCCGGGGAAGAAGATCATCCATTGCACCAACGATGCGCGCGACCTCTATAAGGCAAACGACACCGCGGTGCCGATCCTCGGCGACGCCAAGCTCGTGCTGGCACAGCTGGTCGAGGCGGTGAAGGAGCGGCTCGGCAAGAAGAGGCGCGCCGACGGCGTCCGCAAGGAGATCGAAAAGCACAAAACGGCGTGGCTTCGCCGCTGGGAGGCGAAGCGGCGCTCGCAGGAGCGGCCGATCAACCCCTATTTCGTGATGTCGGAGTTCCAGCGGGTGATCCTGTCCGAGGATGCGATCGTCACCCACGATTCCGGCAGCCCGCGCGACCAGCTCCTGCCCTTCTACCGCTCCGTGCCTCCGCGCAGCTATCTCGGGTGGGGCAAGTCGCACGCGCTCGGCACCGGGCTCGGCCTCATCATCGGGGCCAAGCTCGCCGCCCCCGACAAGTTCTGCGTCAACTTCATGGGCGACGCCGCCTTCGGGATGACCGGACTCGACTTCGAGACGGCGGTGCGCTGTGGAATTCCCATCCTTACCGTGGTGCTGAACAACTCAGCCATGGCCATCGAGATCCCGCACCTCGTGGTGTCGCACGACAAGTACGGCACCCGCGACATCGGCGGGCGCTACGCGGACCTGGGGCGCGCCATGGGCGGCTGGAGCGAGCGGGTGGAGCGGCCCGAGGACATCGCGGGCGCCTTCGCCCGGGCGCGGAAGGTCACGGAAGGCGGCCAGGCCGCCCTCCTCGAGTTCATCACCAGCCAGGAAACGCGATTCTCGAACCGCGGCGTGCTGCGCTAGCCGCGCCACGTCCGAGAGGAGATCTCCCATGACGCGCATCGCCTACTTCAACGGCACGTTCGTTCCCGAGACCCAGGTGATGATTCCCTACCGCGACCGCAGCTTCAACCGCGGCGACGGCTGCTTCGACATGACGCGCACCTTCGATGGGCGCATCTTCCGCATCGAGGAGCACGTGGAGCGGCTCTACCGCTCCCTGCGCTATCTGCGCATCGACATCGGGCTCGAGCCCAAGGAGGTCGTGGCCATCAGCGAGGAGGTCGTCCAGCGCAACGAGGCCCTCCGGGCCGCCGCGGGCGACTGGTGGGTCGCCCAGCGGGTGAGCCGCGGCGTCGACGCCATCGGCGACGAGGGGTGGGCGCACACCGGGCCGCAGCTCATCGTGGACTGCACGCCGCTGCCTCTGAAGGCGCGCGCGGCCCAGTTCCGCGACGGCATCGACGTGGTCATCCCGTCCGTCCGCCGCATCCCGCCGCCCATGCTGAGCCCGCGGGCCAAGACGCACAACTACCTGAATCTCATCCTCGCCGACAAAGAAGTGAAGGCGGCGCAGCCCCAGGCGTGGTCCGTGCTCCTCGACGAGAACGGCAACCTCTGCGAGGGCATCGGCAGCAACATCTTCGTGGTGCGCGATGAGCACGTCTACACCCCGCGCGAGAAGTACGTGCTGCCCGGCATCAGCCGCCGCACCGCCATGGAGCTCGCCGCCCAGCTTGGCCTCGCCGTGGAGGAGCGGGACCTCGACGTCTACGACGCGCTCACCGCCGACGAGGTCTTTCTCACCTCGACGAGCCTCTGCATCTGCCCCGTGCGGTCGGTGAGCGGCCAGCTGATCCGCGACGGCCGCGTGCCCGGTCCCATCACCCGGCGGATCACCCAGGCCTACATCGAGCACGTCGGTACCGACTTCGTCGCCCAGTATCTCTCCCGGCTCGCCTGATCGCCGGCGGGGCGCCATGGCCCAGAGTGCGGACGCGGTCATCATCGGAGCGGGCATCATGGGCGCCGCGACCGCGTATCACCTGGCGCGGCGCCAGTACGGCCGGGTGGTGGTGCTGGAGCGCGACGGCGTGTGTTCCGGCTCCACCGCGCTGGCCAGCGGCGGCGTCCGTCACCAGTATGCCCATCGGATCGGCATCCAGCTCACCCAGCAGAGCATCGTCGTCTACGAGAACTTCGAGGCGGAGTTCGGCGTCGATCCGCAGTTCCGGCAACACGGCTATCTGATCCTGCAGCAGACGGAAGAGGAGCGCGCGGTCTACGCGAAGAGCGCCGAGCTCCAGCGGAGCTTGGGAGTGGATACCCGCGTGCTCGAGCCCGACGACATCCGCGCCGGCTGGCCATACCTCCACACAGAGGACCTCGTCTCCGCGACGTACTCGCCGCGCGACGGCTTCGCCGATCCCTATCTCGCCACCACGGCCATCGCGGCCCGCGCCCGCGAGCTGGGCGCGGCGATCAAGACGGAGCATCCCGTAACGGGCATCGAAGCGGGGTCAGGCGAGCGCCTCACCGTGCGGACGCCTCAGGCGGACTTCGAGGCGCCGGTGGTGGTGATCGCGGCGGGCTGCTGGTCGGGAGAGGTGGGCCGGCTTGCGGGAGCGGAGATCCCCGTGTTCCCGCGTCGGCGCAGCAAGTTCGTCACTGCACCATTTCCCGGCGACCGCATCCCACTCGAGACGCCGTTCATCATCGACCACCATATGGGCCTCTCGGCTCGCCGCGAGGGACCCGGCGTCATGATCGGCTTCGGCCGGAAGGACGAGGCCAGCTCGTTCGACACGCGACCGGACTGGGAGTTGGTGCCCGCGGTGGCGGAGCGCCTCGTGCAGCGCATCCCCGCCATGGCGGATGCTCCGATCGTGCGCGCGTGGGCCGGCCTCTACGAGATGACGCCCGATCAGATGGGCATCATCAGCCGGGTGCCCGAAGTCGCGGGCCTCCACGTGCTGGCGGGGTTCAGCGGCCACGGTTTCATGCACGGGCCCATTGCCGGCCAGCTCATGGCCGAGCTCGTCGCCGACGGACGCGCACACACCGTTGACATCGCTCCCCTCGACATCGAGCGCTTCAAGCGCGCGCAAGTCTCCGTCGAGGTAATGACGTTCGTCTAGCCCGCCGCTGAAGGAACCTGGCGGCGCCGAGCCGCTACTGCCCCAGCTGGCCTCTGATCTCTCCGCTCGGAGTGCCCGCGCTGTGCACGTTCACGTAGAGGTTGCCCTGCTTGAAGGCGTCGTACTGGGCGTCGGTCAGGCGCGCGCCCGGCGGCACGCTCCACACGTTGGCAGCAGTTCGCGTCAAGGAAACAATCACCGGGCCGTTTTGCCCCGCCGGGGCCATATGGATGTGCGCTGCCGTACCGGATATCCCGGTGGTGGCCACGCTTCCACTCACCGACTTGTCCATGAGAATCGTGATGGCCCCGGTGCCCGTCGCCGGCGTACTCACGGAAGGTACTTCCTGACGCCCGGTCAAAACCACGTTGGAGGGACTGCTCGTGGTCGTCGAGGGGAGAGGCGACGGACCGGGAGTTTGCACGCACCCCGTCAACGTGGCGGCGCCTGCCGATAGAGACACGACCAGGAGGGACCAATGGAATGCCCGAGACGGTGAGCGCATCGCTATGCCTTTCTTCGTCGCGACGAGGTGAGCGGCTCGCATCCGTTGCCGCCTTCGCGCAATCGGCGTGCCATGCGTTCCCACGGAGGATCGTTCACGACGCGTGAAACCGAGTCAACGAGACGACCCAGTCGATTCGACCGGCACGAAGTCGTGGCACAAGCGATGCAGCCCTCGCCATCAAAGTCAACTTCACGGGGGAGAGCGATCATGAGATGGAGATTCGCGTGCGCGATGGCGCTCACGGGAGCGCTCGTGGCAGGTCCAGCGTTGGCTCAGTCAACGCCCGGAAAGGCGCCCACGCCGGCCTTGCCGGGGAGCACGCCCCCGAACAGTCAACCCGGAACCTTGCCCGGCTCGCCGCCGCCGCCCTCGATGCCTCAATCCGGAATTCCTGCCCGACCCCCGGGACCGACGGACACGCTGGGCAATCCTCAATCACCGACGGGCCCCGGTCCGATGGCACCCTGCCCTCCAGGCACCCTGAGCCAGCCGTGCATCCCGGGAGCGGGCTCGTCGCCCATGGGGAAGCGGCAGCCGGGCCTTCCTGGGACGCCGCCGCCTCCCGTGCAGAGATGAGGCGCTGCTCGTCCGGGACCTAGCCGGCGAGCCTCCACGCCTTCACCCGCCCGATGTTCTTCGCCTCCACCGGGTCGAGCTCGGTGAAGGCGGGACGCTCCGCATCGGGCAGGGCCTGATAGAGGAGGTTGCTCACCACGATCTCGCCGGGACCCGACACGGCGTTGAGGCGCGCGCACAGGTTCATGGCATCCGCCACCGCGCCCATGTGCGTGCGGCTGAACGGGCGGAGGGGGAGAACCTGCACTTCGCCCAGGGCCATGGCCACGTGCACGCCCGCCGCGGGCTGCGCCTGATCGATCTGGCGCTGCCACTGCTCGGCGATGGCCGCGCCGATGTCGACGAGCCCGCGGGCGCAGGCGAGGGCCCGCGATACGTCGTGGGCGCTGCTCGTGGGAATGCCGAAGAAGCCGACCACGGAGTCGCCCACGAACTGGTACAGCATGCCGCCGTCGTTGATGAACCGATACCGCGTCTTGGAGGCGAAGGCGGTGAGGGACTCGCGGATCACTCGATCGTCGTGCGTGTCGCGCACATAGCTCGAGTAGGCGCACAGGTCGGCCATGACCACCACCACCTTGGAATAGCGGAGCGGAGGCAGGAAGTCCCGCGGGTCGACGCAGCCGGCTTCGCGCCGCTCGGCGAGGCGCCAGTAGGCGAAGTGCCAGAGCAAGGTGGAGTGCAGGGGATCGAGGGCGACGGAGGCCCCGAAGGCATGCGCCGCTTTGGCCCGATCAATGGCCTGGCGCAGGTCGAGGAGCTGGGCCTCGCTGAAGCACTGGAGATCGAAGCCGAAGGTGTCGCGGATGAGGCCTGCGAGATGTGCCTCATCCCAGGTCTCTACCCGGAGGCCGGGGGCGAGGAGGCCCGCGAGCTCCCTCTCGAGCGGCGGATCGCCCGCGACGAGCGCGCGGTCCGCCACGATCACCACGCGGCTCGCGCCCTCGCTGGCGGGCGTCCGGCGGCCGTACTTGCGGCGCACACTCTCGGCCACGCTCGCTCGAGAGTGGCCGAGAGCGACCTCGACGAAGTACGGAGGCAGCTCGCCCGGCATCACTCGGATGTCCGCGAACACGCCGGGGCTCAGCCGCACTTCCTGATGGATCTGGGTGGACCCGGGGGGGATACCGTCCTCGGAGGCATGGCGAAGGCGGCAGAGATCGCAGATGAGGCTCTCGAGGAAGATCCGGATCTCGCGGACGTCAGGGGTGGCCGAGCCGTCCATGGCTGTGCCCGCCTCGCGTGATCCGTCGATCACTTGCCGAAGGTGGTGAGCTGGGCGCCGTCGTCGGCGACGAAGACGGCGAGGAGACTTGCCGGTTCGGTGGCGCTCGCGTTCTCGCTGACCAGATGCTCGCTGCCCGGCGGCTCGAAGAACGTCTCGCCCGCCCGGTACACCTTGGCGGGGCCCGTGGCGGAATTCTCGGACCGGATGGCGCCCGTCAGCACGTAGACGAACACGCTCCCCGCGTGGCGATGCGCGCTCGACTTGCCCCCGGGCGCGTAGCTCACAGCGACCGCGGTGAGAGTCTTGCCCGGCACGTTGGGCAGCTTCTCCGCCCGAACTGGCTTCACCACCGCGCCGGTCTCTTGGCCCCTCACGCCCGAGGCCGATCCGGCCAGCCAGACGCCGGCGGCAAGGAGCAGGATCGTCCGCACGACCGGGCGGCTCCTCGTGAGCGAAGTCTTCATGATGTCTCCTTTCGTGGCTCGCATGGACCGCGCGCTCGGAGCTAAGGGCTCAGGCGATAGACGCGGGTCGCCGTGTCGTGGAACATGGCGGCTCGCTCCGCGGCCGCGTAACCCTTCGAGAACCGCTTGAAGGCGTTGTACATGACCGTGTAGGAGAAGGACACCTTGTCCACGGGGAAGTTGCTCTCGAACATGCTCCGGCTCGGTCCGAACTGCTCGATGCAGTAGCTCATGAGGGGCGCCATGGAGTTGGCGAGCTCCTCCGAGCCGATGGGCGTGGTCCGTGCGTGCCAGTCGAAGCCGGTGCGCGGCATACCCACGCCGCCCAGCTTCACATGGACGTTGGGGCAGGCCGCCACCGCCGCGATGCCGCGGCGCCAGGTGGCGAACACCTCGTCGTTGCCGGCGTAGGGCCCGACCCGTAACAGCCCGCCGATGTGGTTCAGGATAATGGTGAGATCGGGCACCGCTCGCGCGAAGTCCGCCAGCTCGGGGAGCTGGGGGAAGTAGAGCCATGCCTCGAGGGACAAACCCATCCGCGCGAGCACGCGCGCTCCCGCGCGAAAGGGCTCGCTGAGGAGCTGCCCCTTGATCGGGTGTGCCGCGGTGTTCTCGACCTCAGGGTGCGGATCCCACGTCACGGAATGCCGGATGCCCCGGAACCGGTTGGGGCTGGCCACGCGCAGGGCCTCCAGCACCGGCGCTACGCGCTCGCCGAGATTGAGATTGGCGTGGCCGACGATGGCCGCGGCGGCGCGGGTCGGCCCATACAACCCACTGGCGCTCGCCGCGGCCAGGCCCTGCACGAACTCCACCTCTCCCACTGGACGCATCTCCTCGGGACCGTCCGCGCGATACATGGCGCGCGCCTCGATGAACACCGTGGAGCGCACGTTGTGGCCGCCCTGCACATCGGCGAGCAGCTCGTGGAGCAGATAGCGTTGGTAGGGAATGCGGGTGGTGCGCAGATCCCAGAAGTGGTGGTGCGGATCACAGATGGGCAGCTCGGGCTCCAGCGCCTGCTCCTGGGTCAAGGCGAGCCAATCATTGCCTCCGAAGGGCACGATGGTACCTCCGTCGACAGCGAGGATGTTCAGGGAGCCCTAGGGTGGGTGAGGGCGCGCGCGGAGTCAAGTCACGCCGGCGCCCCTCCGCAGTGAGAGCGGTCGGGGAGCCAGTCACGCCGGCCCTCCTCCGCGACCCCGGCGCGTGTGATAGGATCGCGGCCACTCGCGCGAAACTCACGTTTCGTCGACACGAGCGAACCAATCCTGGAGGTGGCGGGTATGGGATCTCCCTCGGACAACGTCGCGAAGCTCAAGGACGCCTACCGCCAGTGGAACGACAGCAAGGGAGGGAGCGTCAAGACGTGGCTCGCGCTCGTGGCGGATGACGTCAAGGTGTACTCGCTCGCCGCGGGCGCGCCCGAGGTTGCGTTCACCGCGGCCGTCAGCTCAAAGAAAGATTTCGAGCGGTACTTCACGGGGCTGCTCGCCGACTGGGAGATGATCCACTACACCACAGGCACGTTCATCGCGGAGGGCGAGCGCGTGGCCATGCTGGGCTCCACGGGCTGGCGCAACCGGAAGACCGGCCGGGTGGTGGAGACGCCGAAGTCCGATTTCTGGACGTTCCGTGGTGACAAGATCGTCGAGTTCCACGAGTTGTATGACACGGCGGCCGTACTCGCTGCCACCAAGGGATGACCGACATGGCCTTCATGGTGAACGACGGCTTTCGCCTCTACTACGAGGACATGGGCGGCGCCGGCCCTGTCCTCCTGTTTCTCCATGGGGCCGGCGGCAATCATCTGAGCTGGTGGCAGCAGGTCCCCGTGTTCGCCGAGGAGTATCGCTGCATCACGGCGGACCAGCGAGGCTTCGGGCAGTCGCCGGACGTGGCGGGCGGGCCGGGGCCGTCCGCCCTCGGCAGGGATGTCCTCGCGCTCCTCGATCACCTGGGCATCGAACAGGCGGCCATGGTCGCCCAGTCGATGGGCGGATGGGCCGCCGTGAGAGCCGCCGTGCAGGCGCCCCGGCGATTCTGGGCCATCGTTCTCGCCAACACCGCGGGTAATCTCAGCAATCCCAACATCGCCGGCCTTCGCCAGCGGCTGGCCGCGGCCAGCCCGCCCCGTCCCGCCGTGCTCTGGCAGGCGGCTCTGGGAGAGACGTTTCGCAAGGCGCATCCTGCGCGCACGTTCCTCTATGCGCAGATCGCCGGGCTCAACCCTCCGCTGCCTGCCGATTTTCGTGACCAGCTCGGCCGTCTCACCACGGAGGTCGAGCGCTACGCGGCCACGAGGATCCCGACCATGTTCCTCACCAGCGACGAAGATGGGCTGACCTGGCCCGAGCTGTCCCAGATGGTGCACGAGCAGGTGCCCGGCTCGCGCTTCGAGCGCGTGACCACCGCCGGACACTCCACGTACTTCGAGCGGCCCGACGTGTTCAACCGCGAGGTCGGCGCCTTCCTCAAGGAGCATCGGCCGTGAAGTGGTGCCGCTTCGAGGCGGACGACCGGAGCCAGTACGGCATCATCGAGGGCGACACGATCATTGAGGTCACGGGGAACCCTTTCGAGAAGTACAAGAAGACCACGACCACGCGGCCCCTGCGCCAGGTGAAGCTGCTCGTGCCAGTGATTCCGCCCACCTTCTACGCCGCCGGCGTCAATTACCGCGAGCACGTGACCGAGATGGCGCATCGGCGAGGGGTCAACCCGGAGTTTCCTCCCCGGGCCGATGTGGGCTATCGCGCGAGCAACGCCCTCGTAGCCGCCGAGGAGCCCATCGTCATCCCGCGGGATGCGACCGACCAGGTCCAGTACGAGGGCGAGCTGGTCGTGGTGATCGGGAAGCGCGCTAAGCGCGTCTCGGAGGCGCAGGCCCTCGACTGCGTGTTCGGCTACACCATCGGCAACGACGTGAGCGAGCGCACCTGGCAGGGCGGCGACCGCACGCTCTGGCGGGGCAAGAACACGGACACGTTCAAACCCATGGGGCCGTGGATCGTCACCGGGCTCGATCCCGACGCGCTGCGCGTGACCATCCGCCTCAACGGCCGGGAGATGTTCTCCTACGCGGTCAAGGACGCCATCTTCGGCATCCGCGAGTTCATCAGCCGCATGAGCCAGTACTGCACCCTCTACCCGGGCGACGTGCTCTGGATGGGCACCGACGGCGCTACCGAGAACATGAAGCACGGCGACGTGGTGGAGATCGAGATTCCCGGTATCGGGGTGCTGAGCAATCCCGTGGTGAGGGAACGCTAGTCACCGGACGTGGCAGGATTCCAGCGAGGAGGAGCTCCATGACCTTCGATCTCGTGATCAAGAATGGCACGCTGGTGGATGGCACGGGAGCGCCGGCGCGCCGCGCCGACGTGGCCATCGCGGGAGGCAGGATCGCCGAGGTGGGCCGGGTCACCGACGGCGCCGCCCGCGTGATCGACGCCGCCGATCTCGTGGTCGCGCCGGGCTTCATCGACCCCCACACCCACTACGACGCCCAGATCTGCTGGGATGGCGCGGTCACCCCCTCCTCGTGGCACGGGGTCACCAGCGTGATCATGGGCAACTGTGGGGTGGGCATCGCCCCCTGCCGACCCCAGACGCGCGAGATTGCCATGCGTGACCTCGTCAATGTGGAGGCCATTCCCTTCGACGTCCTCAACATGGGCATCACCTGGGACTGGGAGACCTTTCCCGACTTCATCGCGGCGGCGGAGAAGCGACACCCCGCGCTCAATCTGGGCTTTCTCGCTCCCCTCACGCCCTTCCGTCACTACGTGATGGGCGAGGCGTCGATGGAACGCGCGGCCACCGCCGAGGAAACGGCGAAGGTCAAGGCGCTCCTCGGCGAGGCCATCGACGCGGGCGCCTTCGGCTTCTCCACTACCATCCTGAACCAGCACGTAGGCTTTCAGGGCCGTCCTCTCGCCTGTCGCAATGCGAGCCGCGACGAGCTCAAGGCCTATGCCAATGCGCTCAGGGAGCGGGGCAAGGGTGCCATCGAGATCGCCCTCACGCGGAAGGTCGCGGTGATGGACGACGAGGAGTACGAGCTGCTCGACTTCCTCCTCCGGGAGAGCGGCCGCCACGTGACCTTCCTCGCGCTGTTCGATCGCGACGACATTCCCGAAGCGGTGCGAGACACCCTGCGCAAGGCGGCTCCCCTCATCGCGCGGGGCGCGCGCCCGCAGACCTCGCCCCTGCCCCTCACTCGCGACATCAACATGCGCAACCCATTCTCCTTCGCCGCCTTTCCGAGCTGGAACCGCGTCTTCGTCGACAAGGCGAAGCCGGCCCAGGCCGCCGTCTACGCCGACCGCGCCTTCCGCGACCAGTTCCGGGAGGAGTTGAAGCGGCCCATGGCCTTCGGCAACTGGGAGCGCATCCGCGTGCACGAGGTGCGCTCGCCCGAATTGAAGCCCCTCGAAGGCCAATCGATCGCGGACATCGCGCGCGAGCAGGGCAAGGACGGCGTCGACGCCTTCCTGGATCTGACCCTCCAGGACGACCTCGACGTGGAGTTCACCATGGCCTCGTTCAACACGCGGGTGGACCGGATGCGCGAGATCCTGAACGACAAGAGCGTGCTCGTCGCCCTCGGCGACGGAGGCGCCCACGTGGACATGCTCTGTGACGCGGGCTACCCGACCTATCTCCTCGGCACCTGGGTGCGGGAGCGCCAGGCCCTGACTCTGGAGGAGGGAGTGCGCCGACTCACCTCGGATCCCGCGGAGGTCTTCGGCATCACGGATCGCGGCCGCCTGGTTCCCGGCCTCGCCGCCGACGTGGCCATCTTCGACGCGAGCCGCGTCGGCTCGACCAACCGCGGCGAGCGCCGCTTCGATCTTCCCGGCGGGGGCAAGCGCATGGTCATGCCGTCGCGCGGCGTCGAGTACACGGTGGTCAACGGCGTGGTCACGTGGGAGGACGGGAAGCTCACGGGCGCGGCCGCGGGGCAGGTGCTGCGCTCGAGCGCCACCGCCGTCCAGTGAGGGCGGCCGCGACCCACTCGATGCTGGGAGGGATCCGGGCCGTCACGGCACCATGTTCGCGCTGAGCGTCTACGCCACCCAGGCCCTGCACGGCGTCGTGTCGGGCATGCTCCTCTTCCTGGTCGCCTCGGGTCTCACCCTCGTCTTCGGCATGATGGGCATCCTCAATATCGCGCATGCCGGCTTCTACATGCTCGGCGCTTATCTCGCCTACACCACCGTGCATCTCACCGGACACTTCTGGCTCTCCCTCCTCATCGCGCCCCTGCTCGTGGGCGCTCTCGGCGCCCTGATCGAGCGCTTTCTCCTGCGGCGCATCCACGCTTTCGGCCACGCCTACGAATTGCTCCTCACCTTCGGGCTCTTCTTCATGATCGGGGAAGCCGTGCGGTGGATCTGGGGCAGCAATCCGCTCCAGGTGCCCGTGCCCGCCGGGCTCAGCGGCTCGATTCCTTTCCTCGGCAGCCAGTATCCCGTGTATCGCCTTTTCATTCTGACCGTGTCTGCGCTCATCTGCCTGGGCATGGCCCTGGCCCTCCTCCGCACACGCATCGGCATCGTCATTCGCTCCGCGGTGTCAGACGGCGAGATGGTGGCGGCTCTCGGGGTCAACACCCCGCTCGTCTCCCTCGGTGTCTTCACGGTGGGCTCGGCCCTGGCGGCGGTGGCGGGCGTGATTGCCGCCCCCTTCTTGCAGGCCGATCCCTCCATGGGCGCGGTGATCCTCACCGATCTCTTCGTGATCATCGTCATCGGCGGCTTCGGGTCGCTCCTGGGCGCCCTCCTCGCTTCGCTCATGATCGGCGAGCTGCAGTCCTTCGGCATCCTGTGGTTTCCCGAGTTCGCCCTCGTCTTCCAGTTCCTCCTCATGGCCGGCGTCCTCATCGTCCGGCCCCAGGGGCTCTTCGGAGAGAAGGGATGAACCGTCGCGGACAGATCCTGGCCGTCGTCGCGCTGGTCGCGCTCTACGCGCTGCCCTGGCTCCTCGACGTGGTGCGGCTGCGCATGGCCGTGGAGATCCTCTACTTCGGTCTCTTCGCCGTCTCCTTCAATCTACTCTTCGGCTACGCGGGGCTCCTCTCCTTCGGCCATGCCGCCACCTTCGGCGTGGGCGGCTACACCGTCGGCCTTGCCCTCAAGTACATCGCGGGCCTGCCCCTTCTCGTCGCGCTCGGGCTGGGCGCCCTCGCGGGAGCCCTCGTGGGTCTGGTGATCGGCGCCTTCTGCGTGCGACTGCGCGGGACGTACTTCGCGCTCCTCACCCTGGCCTTCAGCCAGTTCCTCTACGCCGTGGCTCTCAAGTGGCGCAGCGTCACGCGCGGCGACGACGGATTGACGGTGGCCGTGCCGAACATTACCCTGCCCGGGCTCGGCGTGCTGCGCACGGGCGAGCCCGCGCACTTCTACTGGCTCACCCTCACCCTCGTCCTCGTCTGCCTGGGGGCGGCCTGGCGCTTCACCCGCACGCCGCTCGGCAACGCGGTGCTCCTCATGCGGGAGAACGACGAGCGCGCGGCCTTCCTCGGCTACAGCGTCATGGGCACCAAGCTCATCGTGTTCACGGTGGCGACCACCCTGGCCGCGGTGGCCGGCGGGCTCTTCGCGAGCTTTCAGCGTCTGATCTCGCCCACCGCGCTCGATCTGCCCATTGGCACGGAGGTCGTATTCATGGCCGTGCTCGGAGGCACCAGCGCGTTCCTGGGTCCCTTCCTCGGCGCCACCGTGTACATCCTTCTTCAAGATTGGCTGTCGCGCACCACCGAGCGCTGGCCGTTCCTCCTCGGCCTGCTCCTCGTGCTCATCGTCCTGTACGCGCACAACGGCCTCACCGGGCTCTTCGGCCGGGGCGGACCGCTGCGTCGGCTGTGGACGCGCCGCCCCTCGGAGGAGACGGCGTGAGCGCGCTCGAGCTTCGCGGCATCCATCACGACTTCTCCGGGCTGCAGGTGCTGACGGGGATCGACCTCGAGGTGAGGGAAGGGGAACGACACGCCGTCATCGGCCCAAACGGCGCGGGTAAGTCGACGTTGTTCAACATCATCACCGGGCGGTACGCTCCGCGCCGCGGTCACGTGCTCTACCGCGGGCGCGACATCACAGGGACGGCGCCGCACCGCATCGCGCGGCTAGGCGTGGGCCGCTCCTTTCAGATCATCAATACCTTCCCTCGTCTCACCGTGTTCCAGAATGTGCGGAGTGCCGTGCTCTCGCGCCGGCACCTCCGCCTCGACCCGTGGTCGCTTCTCGATCGGCGCGATGAGGTCACCCGTGAGACCGAAGAGACCCTGGGCTTGGTGGGCCTCGGCGATCTGCGCGACATGCAGGCCAGCGCACTCTCCTACGGGCAGCAGCGCGAGCTGGAGATCGCGCTCACCGTGGCCACGCGCCCGGACCTCGTCATGCTGGACGAGCCCACGGCCGGGCTCAACAGCGAGGACACGCGACGGGCGGTAGCCCTCATTCGACAGGTGACGGAGGGGCGCACGCTGGTGATGGTGGAACACGACATGGACGTGGTCTTCAATCTCGCCGACCGCATCAGCGTCATCTACTATGGACGCGTGCTCGCCACGGGGACTCCCGACGAGATTCGCGGCAACGACGAGGTCAAGCGCGCCTACTTGGGACGGAAAGCCAGTGCTGCTGGCCGTTGAGGAGCTGCACGCGCACTACGGCAAGTCTCACATCCTCCACGGGGTGAGCCTCCAGATCGACGCGGGCGAGATCGTGTGCCTCCTCGGCCGAAACGGCGTGGGCAAGTCCACCACGCTCAAGAGCATCATGGGGCTGGTGCGGCCGTCTCGTGGCCGCGTGCTCTTCAAGGAGCGCGCCATCGAGGGTCTGCCTCCGTACCGGGTGGCGCGGCTGGGGCTCGGCTACGTCCCGGAGGAGCGCCGAATCTTTCCCACCATCACCGTTCGCGAGAACCTGCTCATGGGGATCAAGGGGACCCGGGCGGGGAACGGCGCCCGCGAGAACGGCTGGACGCTCGAGCGCGTCTACGAGTTCTTCCCGCGGCTCAAGGAGCGGGAGCGTCAGCGCGCGGGCACCCTGTCGGGAGGCGAGCAGCAGATGCTGACCATGGGGCGCACCCTCATGGGCAATCCCGATCTCCTCCTCGTGGACGAGCCGACGGAGGGGCTGGCCCCCATGATCGTGGAGCAGGTGGAGAGGATCCTCCAGGCCATCCACGCGGGCGGCACACCCGTCCTCCTCGTCGAGCAGTCCATGGAAACCGCGCTCGCCCTCGCCGAGCGCGTCTACGTGATGTCGAAGGGCCAGATCGTCTTCCAGGGCAGCGTGCGCGAGCTCCAAGAGAGCGACACGGTGCGCAAGCAGTACCTCGAGGTGTGACCGAAAGGAGTCGTCCATGAAGGCAACGATGCATCGAAGGCAATTCCTCAAGGGGATGGCGGCGGCGGGCGCGGTCGCCACGGGGCCGTTCGTCATCACACGCCAGGGCTGGTCCCAGACCGGCCCCATCAAGATCGGCGTGCTGGAGCCGACCAGCGGTCCCGTCGCCTACATCGGCGAGAGCAATCTCGCGGGTTTTCGCTTCGGCGCGGAGCGGGTGAACGCGGCGGGCGGGGTGCTCGGGCGCAAGCTCGAGATCGTGGCCGCCGACAGCGAGCTCAAGCCCGACGTGGCGACCCGGCGGGCCAACGACCTGCTCCTGAGCGAGAAGGTGGATCTGCTCGCCGTGAACACCGGCTCCAACATCGCCAAGGCCGTGTCGCAGGTCGCCAATCAGGCCAAGAAGGTCTTCTACTCCACGGGCACGGAGGCCTCCGAGCTGACGGGCGAGGAGTTCTTCGACACCACCTTCCGCTGTTGCCTCAACACGGACATGCACTCCGCGGAGATCGCCATCTACTTCGCCAAGATGGCCCCGCAAAAGTACACGAAGTTCTACCTGCTGAACCAGGATTACAACTTCGGGCGCGCGGCGGCCGAGGGCTTCAAGAAGAAGTTCAACAAGATCAAGGCGGCCAACCAGACCATCGTGGGCGACGAGTATCACCCGCTCCAGAAGGTGCAGGACTTCGCCCCCTACATCACCAAGATCATGGCCTCGGGGGCCGAGGTGGTGATGACGGGCGACTGGGGACAGGATCTCAAGCTCTTCCTGCAGCAGGGGGCGGCGCTGGGCTGGAAGGTCAAGGTGGGGAACTACTTTCTCGACGATCCCCTCGTGATGCAGACGGTGGCCAAAGCCGCCATCGGTCAGATCACCGCCGACGCCTACCTCTCCACCGTGGATACCAAGGAGAACCGCGACTTCATCAAAGCGTGGCGCGCGCGCTATCCCGACGCGCCCATCTCCTACAAGTATCCGACGCTCACCTGCGCTCGCGTCACCAACGCCACCATCTGGGTGGGGGACGTGATCAAGCGCGCGGGCAGCCTCGACACGGAGAAGATGATCAAGGCGTGGGAAGGGAGCAAGTTCAAGACGGTGTGGGGGGCGGAGGTCGAGATGCGCGCCTGCGATCACCAGATGCTGACCCAGGGTTACGTGGCCGAGGTGATGGAGCCCGACAAGATCCCCGCCGACCTGCGCTATTTCGGCAACGAGTTTCCGTTCCTCGGCAAAGCGATGCTCCTTCCCAAGGACGAGATCACCATTCCCCCCAAGGACACCGGCAACAAGCGCTGCGCGTAGCTCCGCGTTCGTTCGCGGGCGCCGCCGCCCGGGCCGTACGGGCGGCGGCGCCGGACTGTCCTACCGGCCCTGCTCGGCCTTGATGCTCGCCTCGTGCACCCGCAGCCGATCCAGCAACTCCGCGAAAGATGCGGTGCGCAGGACCGAGTTGAACTGGCTGCGGTAGCTCGAGACCAACCCTCCCCCGTCCACCACGATGTCATACACCGTCCAGTGGCCGCCTCGATTCATCAGCCGGTACTCGATCGCCGTGTCGCCACGCCGGCTCGGCATGCGCGAGGTGACGCGCGCGAAGGAACCCGACACTTGCTCGCCCTCGAAGGTCACGGAGGCCAGCGGCATGCTCCCCACATTGACCAGATACACGCGGTCGAGCATCTGGGCGAATAGCCGCACGAACTCGTCCTGCTCCTTCGGGGAAGCGGCCTGCCAATGCTCGCCCAGCATGAGACGGCCCATCTCGTGGAAGTCGAACAGCTGCGGCGTCACCCGCCGGATCTCGGCGCGCCGCTCGCCCGGTTGCACGGCGAGCACGCGCGCGAAGGAGGCCTTCACCACCTCGAGCGGCCGCGGCTGGGTCACGGGAGCGGTAATGCCGGCCACCGTTTGCGCGGAGGCGATCAGGGAGCAGCATACGATCGAGCCCGAGAACACCGCGATCGCGAGAGAGATCGGCCGGATCCTCGAGAGGGGGTGAGCCTGGTGACGGTCCATCGCGATCACGCCTTTCCGGTTGCGCTGCCGTGTCGGGCTCTGCTGCGCGCTCCAGCGTGTTCAAGAGCAAGGGACGTGCCCACGCTCTCCCTCGCGTATGTGGCCGTGAGGACGCCGGCGAGTCCGAGAGACGAGAGCGGGGCGGTACTTCTTACTGCGTCGTTCGAGTCAGGCGCGTCTCTCTGGCGCTCTGCTTCGAGGGGCCAGCGGATGCTAGTCTATCGGCCATGACCAAGCCCTGGATCGACTCGTGTCGGGGTAGCGTGCCCGCGTGGGAGGTGGACCACGTCGGTCACTTCACCGTCGCCTACTATCACCAGCGCATCGAGGACGCGGGCCTGGTCGTGCTGGAGGCCCTGGGGCTCGGTCCCCGTTACGCCGTCGAGGCGGGCCGCGGCTGCGCCACCACCGACTGCCACGTGCGCTATCTCCACGAGCTGCGCGGCGGCGACATTTACCACGTCGAGAGCGGCGTGCTTGCCGCCGAGGACGATGCCCTCGTCCTCGCGCATCGGTTCTTCGACTCCGCCTCCGGCGCCCTCTGCACCACCGTGCGCCAGCGGGTCGCCCACCTCGAGCTGACTACCGACAAGCCGATCCCTCTCGACGCCGCCGCCCGGAGCGCAGCCCTTGCTCGCCAGGTGCGGTGGGAGGAGCCAGTACCAGAGCACCGGCCGCGACCGAAGGGAGACGCGGGCTTCGTGGACGGTGCCCTCGACACCGTGAAGCCGTCGGAGATGAACGTGCTCGGCCGCGCCGGCCTCTCGCACTACATCCATCGTTTCTCGGCCTCGGGCGGCCACCTCATGGCGGCCTTCGGGATGAGCCCGGGCTACATGCGAAGCGAAGTGCGCGGTCTCTCCACCTTCGAGTTCCAGCTCGCCATCGCCGGCGCCCTGCGTCCAGGTGACGTCGTGCGCGTGCAGAGCGCGCTGGCCCACGTGGGTAACTCGTCCCTCCGTCTCTTCCACCGGATGCTGCACGCGCAGAGCGGCGAGGTGGTGGCCACCCTCGAGCAGTCCGGCGTGCACCTCGATCGCGACGCGCGGCGGCCCACGCCCTTGCCGGAGACCCTGCGCACGAAGGCGCGGGCCCTCCTCGCGCCCCCTGCGGACTGACGGCTCGCTCAGCTGACGCTTAGATCTGCTGGTTGAGCCGCAGGTCCCAGCCTCCCTTCACCACTGGCCCGGGCGCTCCCGTGGCGGTTACGGGATGGTATTCCCACTGGATCTTCGAGTACGAGAGGGTGACCTCGTCGAGGAAGCCGGTGGTGTCGGCGCCCAAGGTCAGCGTATCGAAGGACAGGGGATACTGCGCCCCCGCCCCCGCCCGCTGCACGATGTGCGTCACCAGGACGTCGGCGAGGGTGACCAGATAGAAGTCGAGGCCGGTGCCCGTCCGACGAAAGGCGAAGCGGGCCGTCCGGATGACCGTACCCGCGGCGGAGGCGAGGAGGAGCGGGATTGAGCCCTTGTCGAGCGGCTTGCGGAGCCGGACACCGGAGAAGGTGGAGCGCCCGGCCGCTGCCCCCGTGCTGCCCGTGATGGGCGGAGCGGGATGATCGATGGACTGCTCGTAGGAGAGCACCACCGTTTCATTCTCATGCCCGCGCACCGTGCTCTCGCCGTCGATGCCGTCCAGCTTCACATAGATCTCGAACGGTGCCGTCGCCATGCTTGCCTCCTCTGTGCGTAGACTCGACCCCCTCATCGAGAGTTTGCGACTCGGCCACGAGCGCGGGCCACGGGATGACCACGGCGACCCACGAAAGGGCGAGCGCGAACACGAGGGGCGAGGTCGTCGTCGCGGCGATCGTGCCAGATCGACGCCGACGGGTCAAACGGGCGTCCGCATCCGGACCGCATCGGGTACCATGACGGCGCGGATCACCACCCGAGAGGAGAAACCGCCATGCAGATCGCCGCGCTCGTCTTCGACGCCATCACGCCACTCGACATCGTGGGACCGATCGAGGTGCTCGCGCGCCTGCCGGGCGCCGAGATCATGATCGTGGGCAAGGGGCGCGGACCCGTGCGGGACCCGCGCACGCATTGGACGCTCACCGCGGAGGCGAGCCTCGCCGAGGTGACGAAGCCCGATGTGCTCGTGGTGCCGGGCGGAGCGGGCGTCCGGCCGCTCTGCACGGACGAGGTGGTGCTCGAATGGCTGCGGCGGGTGCACGGCGCCACCACATGGACTACCTCCGTGTGTACCGGCTCGCTGCTCCTGGGAGCGGCGGGCCTCCTGCGCGGGCTCACCGCCACCACGCACTGGGCGTCGCGCGACCTCCTCGAGCAGTACGGCGCTCGGTACGTCGAGGAGCGCGTGGTGGAGCAGGGCAAGATCGTCACCTCGGCCGGCGTGTCCTCCGGTATCGACATGGCGCTGACCCTGGCCGCGCGGATCGCGGGGGACGACACGGCCAAGGGCATCCAGCTCGGCATCGAGTACGATCCGCAACCGCCCTTCGACTGTGGCGCGCCCTCGAAAGCCGACCCCGCCGTGCTCGAGCGCACGCGCCAGAGCTACGCGCAGGCCGCCACGCGCTGAGGCGGAGGCCTCAGGCCACCGCGTAGCGCTTCACGGCGTCCTCGTTCCAGGTGATACCGCTTCCCGGCCGGTCGGGAAGGAGGGCGTGGCCGTTCTTGATCTGAATGGGCTCGGCCACGATGGGCACGGCCCAGTCCATGTACTCGAGCCAGTGCGCAGTGGGCGTCACCGCGAGCAGGTGCGCGCTGTACTCCGGGAAGAGATGGCTCGACATCTCCATGCCGTGGGCGTGGGTGATGGCGGCGGCGCGCAGCCAGCCCGTGACGCCGCCGATGCGCTGGACGTCGGGCATCACGTAGTCCATGGCCCGCGCCTGGAGCGCGTTGATGAGCTCGTAGGTGTCGACGAGGTTCTCGCCCGTCTGGATGGGCGTGCGGAGCTCGGCGGCGATACGCGCGGAGCCCGCGTAGTCGTCGTGGCGCACGGGCTCCTCGATCCAGTACAAGCCCTCGTCGTCGAGCATGCGTCCGCGCCGGATGGCATCGTTGACGGTGAGGCGCTGGTTGTAGTCGCACATCACGGTGATCGTGTCGCCCACGTGCTTCCGGACAGCGCGCACGGCCGCCACGTCCTCCGCCGGATCGTCGCGCCCGACGCGCAGCTTGACGGCGCTGAAGTTGCCCTCCGCGACGAGGGACTCCGCGTCGCGCACGAGCGCGTCCAGCGGCTGGATCCACAGGCCGCAGCTGTTGTAGGCGCGCACCGGTTTCACCTGGCCGCCCAGCAGCCGCACGAGGGGAAGTCCCGCCGCCTGGGCCAAGGCGTCCCAGGCGCACATGTCCACGCCGGCCAGGGCAAGCCCGACCACGCCGGGTGTGTCGATGAGCGTGAGACGCCCGCGCAGCTTGGCCTCGAGGTCGGCGGGCGCCACGCGATCGCCCATGAGCAGCTCGCGCATGTGCGCGAGGCAGCCCACGATGGGCTGGAGCGCCCACTGGCCGAAAGCAAAGAGATAGGAGCGGCCGGTGATGCCCTCCTCGGTCTCGAGGTCGATCAGCACCAGCGCGGCCCGAGGCAGGGCTCCGCTCGCCGACACCGGCGGTCGCTTGAACGGCACCATCACGGGGCGCGCGCGGATGTCCCGGATCGTCAGCGTTGCCATCGTGTGTGTCTCCATGCCGGCTTGGATCTGGTGATATGCGCGTGCGGAGTCTAGGCGAGCCCTCCCCGGGAGTCAATGCGCCGGGCGGGAAGATTGCCGGCCGCGAGCGTGCCCAGGCGAGTATCCTGCGCCCAGCGGCCGTGACGGAAGGGCTCGAGGATCGACGGCGACGGAAGGAGCGGTGAGGTGCGGCCAGCGCGGATCTTCTCCATCGGCGTGGTAGTGATGGCGGGCCTCGGCGCGCTCCTCCTGGCCGGACAGGCCAGACTGGGAGCGCAGCCCGGCGGCGTGAGCATCGGGCCCGCCGATCTTGGGGGAGTGGTCACGAGCGCGAACGGACCGGAGGCGGGAGTGTGGGTGATCGCGGAGACGCTCGACCTGCCGACCAAGCTCGCGCGCATCGTGGTCACCGACGAGCAGGGTCGCTACCTCATGCCGGATCTGCCCAAGGCCGGCTACCGCGTGTGGGTGCGCGGTTACGGTCTCGTCGACTCGGCACCGGTGCAGAGCACGCCGGGCCGAACCCTCGACCTGCGCGCCGTGGTGGCCCCGAGCTCCGCCGCCGCGGCGGAGTACTACCCGGCCATTTACTGGTACGCGATGCTCAAGGTGCCGGAGAAGAGCGAGTTCCCCGGTACCGGACCCAACGGCAATGGCATGCCGCCCACCCTTCGGAGCCAGGCCCAGTGGCTCGACATCGTGAAGACGGACGGCTGCTATACCTGCCATCAACTCGGCAACAAGGCGACCCGCACCATTCCAAAGGAGTTGGGCCACTTCGGCTCGTCGGAGGAAGCGTGGGCACGCCGGATCCAGTCGGGGCAGGCCATGATGCAGATGGTGACCAACATCGGCCGGCTCGACGCCACGCGCGCCTACAAGCTGTTCGCGGAGTGGACCGACAAGATCGCCGCCGGCGAGCTGCCCGCCTCGCGGCCATCGCGGCCGCAGGGCGTGGAGCGCAACGTCGTCATCACGCTATGGGACTGGGCCACGCCCACCGCGTATCTCCACGACGAGATCGCCACCGACAAGCGGCATCCCACCGTGAATGCCAACGGGCCTCTCTACGGCGCGCCCGAAGAGAGCACCGACATGGTGCCGATCCTCGACCCCCTGCGGCATGCCAGGGCAGAGATCAGGATGCCCGTGCGCGATCCACACACGCCGTCGTCGAAGGAAAACGCGAGAGCCCCGTCGCCCTACTGGGGAAACGAGGCCATCTGGGACAGCCAGACCAGCATGCACAACCCGATGTTCGACGAGAAGGGGCGGGTGTGGTTCACCTCGAGGGTGGGGCCGCCGGACAATCCCGCCTTCTGCAAGAAGGGCTCGGATCACCCATCGACGAAACTGTTCCCCCTCGAGCAGTCCAACCGCCATCTCTCCATGTACGATCCCCGGACGGGCAAGTTCAGCCTCATCCGGACGTGCTTCCCCACACACCACCTCCAGTTCGCCGAGGACGCCAACCACACGCTGTGGACCAGCGCGGGCGGGCCGGGCAGCGGCGTGGTGGGTTGGCTCAACCGCAAGGTGTACGAGGAGACGGGCGACGAGGCGAAAGCGCAGGGCTGGACGGCGTTCGTGCTCGACACCAACGGCAACGGTCGCCGCGATGAGTACGTCGAGCCGAACCAGCCCATAGACCCGACCAAGGACAAGCGGATCGCCGTCGCCTTCTATGGCATTGCCCCCAATCCCGCCGACGGCTCCATCTGGGGCTCGGTGCTCGGGTTCCCTGGCGCGATCGTCCGGCTGAATCCTGGTCCGAACCCGCCGGCCACCGCTCTCGCGGAGATCTACGAGCCGCCCCTACCCGGCTACTCACCGCGAGGGATGGACATCGACCGTGACGGCGTGGTGTGGGCGCCGCTGGCCAGCGGGCACCTCGCGAGCTTCGACCGTCGCAAGTGCAAAGGGCCGCTCAACGGGCCGGCGGCCACGGGGAAGCACTGTCCCGAAGGCTGGACGCTCTATCCGTTCCCCGGGCCGCAGCTCGCGAACGTGACGGACTCCGGCAGCGCCGAGGCCAGCTATTACAGCTGGGTCGACCAGCATGACACCTTCGGCCTCGGCAAGAATGTGCCCTTCGCTACCGGCAACGCCAACGAGTCGTTGCTCGCCTTCGTGGACGGCAAGTTCGTCAACCTGCGCGTGCCCTATCCTATGGGCTTCTACGCCAAGGGCATGGACGGGCGCATCGACGATCCCGCGGCGGGCTGGAAGGGGCGAGGGCTGTGGTCGACCTACGGCACGCGGGCGCCCTTCCACGTGGAAGGCGGCAAGGGGACCACGAGCAAGGTCGTGAAGTTCCAACTGCGTCCAGATCCTCTGGCACGCTGACGACGCGCTCAGGCGCGGCGGATGAACGCGAAGCGGTAGGCGGGGGACCAGGAGCTGTCGAACCCCTCGAGGCCGAGCTCGCGCCGTCCCGCATTGCTCCAGAGGCAAATCACGTCGCGCCGTCCGAAGAAGCCGAACCACGGATCGTGGAGGAAGATCACCGGATGCTCGGCCTGGACGAGGGGATACGCGCAGCCGAAATGGAGCGCGTCCTCGTAGGTCGGCCGCTCCAGGCCGTCCGCCTCCGCGTGGGTGATCGCCTCCGCCGCCGTGGCCACGCGATCGAGCTCCACAAGCACGACGTCACGGGTGCGCTTCCCGGGGAAGCGCCCGATGGGGAAGTGCTCGGAGCTGACGCACGAGTGCGCGTAACCATAGTGGCCGGCCGCCACCAGCTCCTCGGTCGATCTGCCGTCACCCACCGTTACCTGATAGACGCGCATGGCTGCGCTTCGAGGGTAGCGCAGACAGCCGGGGAGATCACCGGCCGGTTGACTTGCACGCGCCACTCGCTGTAGCAAGAAGACCACCATGGGCGAGACCGTCTTCGACACGTTCGATCGCACCGCGCGTACTGCCCGCGACCACGTGTTTCTCTGCGCCCCTCCCGCCGCCGGCCGCGCCTATCATCCGGAGGGCGTCGAGTTCACGTACGGGCAGACGCGCGAGGCCGCCGAGGCGCTGCGCGATGCCTACCGCGCCGCGGGCTATGGACACGGCCACCGCGTTGCCCTCCTCCTCGAGAACCGTCCGGAGTTCTTCTTCCACTTCCTGGCGCTCAATGCCCTCGGGGTGTCCATCGTTCCCGTGAATCCGGACTACCGCCACGACGAGCTCCTCTACCTCATGGACCATTCCGAAGCCGATCTCGCCGTGGTCATCGGCAGCCGCGAGGCGGATCTGGAGCGGGTGGCCGCGGAGCGCGCGCAGCCCTTGCCCGTGGTGGCCGCGGAGCGCTGGCCCGCGCGATTGCCCGCTCCACAGAGCGCGCCGCGCCCCGGGCTGCCGGGGGTGACCACCGAGACGAGTCTCATGTACACGTCGGGCACCACGGGCAGGCCCAAGGGCTGCATCCTCACCAACTTCTACTACCTGAACGCAGGCGCCTGGTATCGCGATCTCGGTGGCCGCATCCAGATCGAGTACGGACAGGAACGCTTCCTCAACCCGCTGCCGCTCTTTCACATGAACGCGCAGGTCGTGACCGCGACCTGCGCCATGCTGACGGCAAACTGCCTCGCCCAGCCCGAGCGCTTCAGCCCGAGCCGGTGGTGGAAGGACGTGGAGGGCTCGCGGGCGACCATCATCCACTATCTCGGCGTGATGCCGCCCTTGCTCCTGAACCAGCCGCCCGTGCCGGAGGAGCGACGCCATCGGATCAAGTTCGGGCTCGGAGCGGGCGTGGAGCCAGAGCTGCACGCGGCCTTCGAGGCGCGCTTCGGCTTTCCCCTCGTCGAGGTGTGGGGGATGACGGAGACGGGGCGCATCTATTCCGACTGCGTCGAGCCGCGCCAGATCACCACGCGCGCCTTCGGGCGTCCGTTCGGCGGACTCGAGGCGCGTGTCATCGACGATCGCGACGGGGAGGTGGCGCGCGGGACGGAGGGCGAGCTGCTCGTGCGCTGGGGCGGGCCCGAAGGACCGCGCCACGGCTTCTTCGCGGGCTACCTCAAGAACCCCGAGGCGACGGAGGAGGCGTGGCGCGGCGGCTGGTTCCACACCGGCGACGTGGTGCGCCAGATGCCCGACGCCATGCTCGTGTTCCTCGACCGCAAGAAGAACATCATTCGGCGCTCGGGGGAGAACATCGCGGCCGCCGAGGTCGAGGCGTGTCTCCAGGCCCACGACGTG
>DATGCY010000451.1:0-2060 GCA_035311385.1 Candidatus Methylomirabilota bacterium | reverse complement strand
GGCACGGGCCGGCGATACCCTGATGCTCGTCAATCACGACGCGGCGCCGGGGCTCATGGACGAGATGAGCAAGATGGCCTTCTATGCCGAGACGAAGGACCTGCTCGATCGCGCGGGGCTCAGCCGCGGCGACCGGGTGCGGCTGACCGTGCGGCAGCTGCCCGACCGCTACCTGGTCGTCGAGATCAAGAAGATCCAGTGAGGGAGACGGAGGGCGGTCTCCTCGTGGCCTCCTCGGCCAGTCCCCGCCATTCCTCAAGCCCGCTCACCTAGGCGATACTCTGTATCTCATGCGGACCATCACCGCGGTAGAGCCCGGCCGCACCACCGGGCGTGCTCGTGACGGGCGTGACCATCCACAACCAGGAGCGCCAGCTGGTCATGGAAGGCGAGCATCGCTCTCTCCAGCGCAGGAAGCCCTGAGGAGGGGTCATGGCATACCGGATCAACCACATCCACCTGAAGGCCTCGGATCCTCGCCGCACGGCTGAGTGGTACGTCGGCGCGTTCGACTTCAAGATCGTCAACGACGAGACGCGCGTGTTCGGCGACCGCTTCATCCGTTGCCAGAGCGTGGACGGCGGCATGGCCGTGAACATCTCCGGTCCCCGCACCGGCGAGACCCTCCAGCCCGGGAATGCCTCCGCACACTTCGGCCTCGAGCACTTCGGCTTTGACTCCACGGACATCGAGGCGGATATCCGGCGGCTCGAGAAGCTGGGCGCGAAGCTCCTGGAGGGACCGATTCAGCTCCCCAACGGGGGCCGCATCGCCTTTCTGCACGCCCCCGATGATACGCGCGTGGAATTGGTGCAGCAGGGCAAGGTCGCGGGCGGCTGCTGCTGAGGCGAAGGAGGAGCGGGAAAGCTCGGGCCAGCACCGGCGGCGAGAGGGTGAGGTCGAGCACGCGGGCGGTCTTGAGGTTGACCGCGAGTTACGATACACAGGGTCGTCCACGAAGAGGGCTGCGTACACAAGACGCAGATAGACGGAGAAGGCGCTCGAATACATTGGCCCTGCGACAATCTCGTCAGAGAACCGGCAGTGGATCGAGCATGATCCACAGGCAGACCGAACGGCCACGCGGTACACGTCTAGCTCATCCACTGTTGCGGCTGCAGCAGTCTGTCGGCAATCGAGCGGTCGCCTGCCTGGTAGAGGCCCGACGGCGGAACGATGTGATCCAGCGCCAGCCCAAGCCTGATGGGCCATCGATGCGCGACGTGCCGATTTTGCTCGAGAAGCTCGAGCTGGATGTGGGCGATAATTTGTTCGACTACGGCCATCACCTCTATCGAGCCGCCACGCTGTATCCCGACAACCCCGAGGTGCTGAAAGAGGCATTGGGACGGTACGCTCTCGGCGCCAACGTGTTGAAGGATACCTACCAATTTTTGGGCTTCAAACCTGATACGGCCGGCAAGCTTGCCGTGGGCACCGGGATCCTTACCAAGGGCGTGACGCTTTTAAGCACCGGCGAGCTAACGCTGGATTTTCAGTTCGACGTCGGTCGGGGCGTGAAATTGGAAACCAATCTCAGCCTGGGAGTGAATCCGAAAGATCTCACTGACGTGCGTAAAGCCGAGGTGAACGTCGGGCTTGTACGGCATTTCTAACCGCGCGCGTCTCGGGTCGAGGGAAGCGGGGCGGGCGCCCGTGCTCATCCTCCCCGTGGACGCCCGCTGATGGCTGCTTCTGAGCGGGAGATGCCAGGCTCATTCGCGTCGTTCCTGGGATCACGCAGCCGCTCGGCTCCGGAGGGATTCGGCCAGCCCGTCCTGCGCAAGGAAGACGCGCGCCTCCTCACGGGCGGTGGCAGCTACAGCGATGACGTCAATCTGGCTGGTCAGGCCTACGCGTGTTTCGTGCGCTCGCCGCACGCTCACGCGCGCATCGAGCGGATCGACACGGTGCCCGCGCTTGCCGCGCCGGGCGTGATCGCGGTGCTCACGGGGGCCGATGCGGTCGCCGACGGCATGAAGCCTCTGACCCACAGCCCGATGCCGGGCAATCCCCACGAGGAGATCGTCCGCCCCGCGGATGTGTCATTCATTGCCCCG
>DATGCY010000450.1:0-2539 GCA_035311385.1 Candidatus Methylomirabilota bacterium | reverse complement strand
TCGTCTCCAGCGTCAGCGCCGCCGCCGTCTCCACCGTCAAGCGATCAAAGAGATCCACCGCTTGCAGCACGGTGGAGAGCTCGTGGTAACCGTCGGGACGCTTGCCCAGGACCTCGAGGACCAGGTTGACCTTGGCCGAGGTTCGAAGCACCATCCGTCGGGCGCCCCTCGGCCGCTTCACCAAAGCACTAGACGTTACCACGGCCAACTTGCGACGGTCAACGGAAGTCTACGATTCTCACACCTTGCGGCACAGTCAACTTGAGCAACTCGGGGTCGAAACCACTGTTCCGCTGAGGATCTCGGTAGGCGACGGTGACGTCGAGCTTGCCGTCGAGGGTCGACAGGTGCACGCCGTTGGCGACGAACGCCGCGCGGGCCGGCTGAGAGCCTCCCGTCCACTCGACCTGCCGCACATCGCCTGTGGTCGCATCCAGCCAGATGCGTTGGCGGCCGTCGGCGGTCTCGAAGGCGACCGACGGCCCCATGTCGTCTGGGGGGACCATCGTACCGGAGAGGGGATCACGAGGCGGCAGCGCATAGCCGGCGAGGAGCGCGACCAGATCCTCCGAGCCCAGGGCGAGCCCGAGCCAGCGCCGCGTCGCTTCCGGCGTAGCGCGCGCGAGGTAGGCGCGCTCCTGCGCCACCTCCCACAGGGTGACCGTCTGGGCGTCGGAGGCGACCACGAGGATGGGCGGGCCGAACGGTGTCAAGGCCTCGAAGCGGAGCGAGGCGGGGGCCCGGAGCAGGAGCACGCCAGAGAGGCGATCGGTGCGCCCCGAGCGGCGGATGGTGATGTCGGTCAGCGAGCGCAGGTCCCGGAACTCTTGCCAGCGCGCCTCGAGCTCCGCGCGCGCCGTCAGCACCTCGGGCGGCAACGGCTGACGAGGCGGAAGCGAGGTGCAGCCGCCCGCCAGGGCGATGAGCGACAGTGCGAGGCAGGCCCGGCGCAGGCTCGCGAGCCTACTTCTGCTGCTGAGCCTTGGGTCGGTCACCGCCCTTGGAACGCTGGACCTTCTCCTGCGCGGCGGCGAGCTTCTTCTTGACGGACTCATACACCGCGGGCTCGGTGTCGGGCTTGTCCGCTTTCAACGCGCGCTCCCACGTGGCCACCGCATCGTCGGTTCGCCCGTTCTTGATATAGGCGTCGGCGAGGTGATCGAGGATGACCGGATCTTCCTTGGCGAGGTTGACCGCCCGTTGCAGCTCGGTGAGCGCTTCGGGGTAGCGTCCCTGCTGGTAGTACGCCCAGCCCAGACTGTCGACGAAGTAGCCGTTCTGCGGGTCGAGGTCGAGAGCGCGCTTGATGAGCTGTACGGCCTCCGTGAGATTCTGCCCGCGCTCGGCGTACATGTATCCGATGTAGTTGTACGACTCCGCGTGCTTGGGATCGAGGACGAGCACCCGACGGAAGGCGGTCACGGAGTCGTCGAAGCGCCCCTGCTTCTCGTAGACGACGCCCGTCTGGAAGATAAGGTCCTTGTTCTTGTCATCGAGGCTCAGGCCTTCCTGGAGCGCAGCGAGGGCCTTGTCGTACTGTTGAGCCCGGAAATAGGCGGTGCCGAGGTAGAGGAAGAGCTCGGCGCGCTTCGGCTCGAGGTTGACCGCCTCCTGGAGGAGGCGAATGGCTTCCTCGTGATGCTTGGCTCGCCCCTGGAGGAAGGCGAGTTGCACCCGCGCGTCCACCGCCCGCGGATCGGCGGCAAGAATCTTTTCGAGCTCGACTTGGGCCTCGGCGTCGCGGTTGGCGTCCATGAGGGCGGTGGCGAGGAAGTAGCGCGCCCGGAGGTTGGTCGGCTCGATACCCACCGCGTTCTGGAAAGCGGACACCGCGCGGTCGTACTGCTTCTGCTCGTAGTAAATGGCGCCCAGCTTGATCCAGATGCGGGGATCACGCGGGGAGGACTCCGCGAGCGACTCGACCTCGGTCTGCGCCTCCTTGAAGCGACCCAGCCGCACGAGGACGTCGCCCAGCCGCTCCACGAAGGCGATGTTGTCGGGGTTCGCCTGGAGGGCCTGACGGTAGACCTTGAGGGCTTCCTCCGGCTGCTGGCGTGTCTCGTACACGAAGCCCAGAGCCATCCAGGCGGCGTCGAGGTCGGGGTCGAGCTCGACGGCGCGCCGGAGCCGGGTGATCGCTTCGTCCCACTGCTCGTTCTCGATGGCCACGCGTCCGAGGAGATGCTGGGCCTGCGCGGAATTCGGCTGCACGGCGACCAGACGGAGGAGGACCTCGCGCGCCTTGTCGTACTGGCGCTGTTCGATGTACTGCTGGGCGAGGGCGAGATAGGCTTCGGAGGACTTCGGCGCGAGCTGGATGGCTTTCTCGAGCTCGCTCTCCGCGTCCGCGAAGCGGCGCTGGCGGCGGAAGATTTCCGCGAGGGTGAGGTGTGGCGCTGCGTTGGTGGGATCGAGCGCGATGGCCTTCTGCGCCGCCTCCACCGCCTTGGCCGGCTCGTTGGAGCGGGCCAGCCACTGCGCGAGCTGAATCCACAGGACCGGGGTGTCGCGGTCACGATCGATGGCCTGCCGGAGGGCG
>DATGCY010000449.1:0-3479 GCA_035311385.1 Candidatus Methylomirabilota bacterium | reverse complement strand
CCTGCGCGTGGGCTTCCTGGAGGCGCAGAACTCCTGGGTGCCCGGGCTGCTCTCCCGCATCGAGTGGGACTACCCGCAGTACCGCGACACCCACGCACCCTACCTGACCCTGACACCGAAAGAATACTTCCGCCGCAACTGTTGGGCCGCGGTAGAGGGGAGCGAGCCGGAGATCGAGGCCACGGCGGGGCTCATCGGGGCGGATCGCATGTGCGTGTCCACCGACTACCCGCACTTCGACTCGAACTTCCCCAACGTGTCGAGTAATCTCTTGCGGACGTGCTCGCGAAAGACGGCGGCGGAGATCCTCCTCGGCGGCGCGGGACTCTACAATTTCACGGAGACGCACTTCGCGAAGGCGGCGGACGCCGCGGCGAGGCAGGCCCCGGCGCGGGAGCCTGTCGCCGTCTGAAGCGCATCTCTCGTACGGGCAGGACCGCGGCCGCCACGACGGGACGCCTCAGGGGACGCAGTCGTCGGTGTCGACGACCCGGAAGAACGGGTCGATCGCGTCGGACAGCTTCCTGGCCGCATCATCGCGCGCCGTGTGCTCCTTGTCCTGGATCTCCTGAGCCTTACTGTCGAGGTCGTTCTTCACCTCGGTCAGGCCACAGCCACGGGTCTGGATGGGCTGGCGTACGGTGCCCTCGTAGGTCTTGAAACGTCGCTTGTGCTCCTCCTCGTGGGGGCGCAGCACGTTCTTGAAGAAGGCCTCGACTTTTGCCCGCTCACAGGCGTTGAGTCCAGAGGGCATCGGCGGCATCGTGATGGTCACCGACGTTGTGAAGGTCACCACCGCTGTTGCCGTGGCCTCCAGGCACTTCTGCCCGACCGGGCAGCTGCACCCGGTAGCCACTGATGTCTTCAGGTTGGCGATCGCCCTCTTGCCGCCGTCGGGGTTCGACTCGGTCCGGCCGTGAAGGCCCCCGATGCTGCCGTAGGCGACCGCCGTCGCGGGTGTGGACGATGGGCCGATCGCCCGCTCACGGCTCCGCGGCTCGAGGAGCTGAGACACCCTATGGTTGCCGACCAAGCGCTGCAACGCGGCCACGTGTTTGGCGCGAACGCTGGCCTCGCCACGCAGCAGCACGTCACAGGAAGGCATCAGGGGAGCGGTGGCACCGGGCCGCCGCGTTGGGCCGGTCGTACATCGAGCGGCGAGCCATCGACGATGTTCGGCCAACCGCGCACCGGACATGGCAACTCGTGTCACTGTCCCAGCTCGGTCCTCATCGTGGCGATCAACTCAATGCGACCGGCGCCGCGTGGAAATGATCCAGCGCGAGCCCCTCACTCCCGGAGATCCACATACCGGGTCTGTACCATGCGTTGAATAACAGTGAAAATCATCGCGGTTGAGACGCCAAACATGAGCGCTCCGTTGGCGGCTTCCAGCGGTCCCAGCAGCCTCCACGACGGAGACATGATCACGTTGTCGTTGCCGAGGGTCGTGTAGTTGACGGCCGAATGGTTGAATGCGTTGCCGAAGGCCGAAAATTCCCCGCAGATCATGAACAGCAGCGCCCACAAGGCAATCTCCACGAGGTGGGCAGCGAGCGCGCAGGATACGGCCGCCACCACGATGCCCAAATCGATCCAGAAGCTCGAGCCGACACGTCCCAGTCGCCTCTCGCGGCGGACGACATTGACCGCGGCCATCACGGCGAGCGCATGGATGAGGATCGTGCACACGACCGCGCTGGCGCCAACCGCCAAGGGAGTCAGGACGGCTATTCGGATTGGTGGCAATGGATCGGATCCGGCTTCCTGGCCTCGCCCTGGGCGACGGCCGACATTCAATGGTCGTGGAACACGACGTTCTTGTCGACGTGCTCGCGCCCGATCCCGAGAGTGAGCTCGGGCGCAGACGCCGTACATTGTAGCCCGCGCCGACCGCTTCCCGAGCGGGGAAGGCCTACTTCCGCAGGGCCTTGCGCGCGACGCCCGTGCGCACGGCCGCCTCGGCGACCGCCGCGGCCACCGTGGGCACCACGCGCGGATCGAACATGGAGGGCGTGATGTACTCCTCGCCGATCTCGTCGTCGCCCACGATGCCGGCCAGGGCATGCGCCGCGGCGAGCTTCATCTCCTCGTTGACGTGGCGGGCCCGCACGTCCAGCATGCCGCGGAAGAAGCCGGGGAAGCAGCACGAGTTGTTGATCTGGTTGGGATAGTCCGAACGGCCCGTGGCCATCACGCGCACGTGCGGCCCCGCCTCCTCCGGCATGATCTCCGGCGTGGGATTGGCCATGGCGAACACGATGGGGTCGCGCCCCATCGTCTGCACGTCTTTCAGCGACACCACCCCGGGACCGGAGAGTCCGATGAACACGTCGGCGCCCTTGAGGGCATCGCCCGCCGAGCCGCGCAGCCCCTCTGCGTTGGTGTGCTCGGCGAACCACTGCTTCATGGAGTTCATGTTCTCCGTGCGTCCACGATAGATCGTGCCCGCGCGGTCGCAGCCGATGATGTGGCGCGCCCCTTCCAGCATGAGGAGCTTGGCGGTGGCGATACCCGAGGCGCCCGCCCCCGTGAAGACGATGCGCGCGTCGGAGAGCTTCTTCCCCACGATCTTGAGCGCGTTGATGAGGGCGGCCAGCACCACCACCGCCGTCCCGTGCTGGTCGTCGTGGAACACGGGGATGTCGAGCTCGCGCTGGAGGCGCTCCTCGATCTCGAAGCAGCGCGGGGCCGAAATGTCCTCGAGGTTGATGCCGCCGAACACGGGCGCCACCGCCTTCACGATCATCACGATCTCGTCCACGTTCTTCGTGTTGAGGCAGAGGGGGAAGGCGTCGACGCCCGCGAAAGACTTGAAGATGAGCGCCTTGCCCTCCATGACGGGCTGGGCGCCGTTGGGGCCGATGTCGCCCAGGCCCAGCACGGCGGAGCCGTCCGAGACCACGGCTACCGTGTTCTGCTTGATGGTGAGCGTGTAGGCCTTCTCGGGATCGTCGTGGATGGCCATGCACACCCGGGCCACCCCCGGCGTGTAGGCCATGGAGAGGTCGTCGCGCGTCTTGACGGCAATGCGCCCGTTGACCTCGATCTTGCCGCCCAGGTGCATAAGGAAGGTGCGGTCGGAGACGTGGACGACGGTGACACCCTCGATCCCACGCAGGCGCTCGGTGATGCGCTGCCCGTGCGCTTCGTCGCTGGCCTTGAAGGAAATGTCACGCGTCATCTCCCGACCCGCATCCACGATGTCGATGCCGCCGATGTCGCCGCCCTCGGCCCCGATAGCGGAGGTGACCTTACCGAGCATGCCCGGAGAGTTGACGATCTTGAGGCGGACGGTGAGGCTGTAGCTGGCGACCGGCGCATTGCTCATGGGGGAGCCTCCATGCTCGAGCCGTGTGGATGGACGCTGCGCGTCAGGTCTCGGCGAATCGGGACCTGAGGATAGACGAGCCGATGCTCCGGAGCAAGCTTTTCGGGCCCCCGCGGGGCACGTTGCCAGGCCGCAGCCGGGGGCGGTA
>DATGCY010000448.1:0-4547 GCA_035311385.1 Candidatus Methylomirabilota bacterium | reverse complement strand
CCTCCGCGCCAAGGCCTCGCCGCGACTCACTCCCGTCTCCCTAGACATAGCGGACACGCTGTCAATCTCTACGGCGGCCGGCGCCGTGGCCGGCGCGGTGGGCGAGACGGGGCTGGATGGCCTCGTCAACAACGCGGGGGTCGTCGTCCCGGGCCCGGTGGAGTTCCTGCCCCTGCCCGAGCTCCGACGCCAGCTCGAGATCAACGTAGTGGGCCAGGTCGCAGTGACCCAGGCCTTCCTGCCCTTGATCCGGGCCGCCAAGGGACGGATCGTCAACATGGGCTCCATCGCCGGGCGCATGGCCACGCCCTTCTCCGGCGCCTACGGCGCCTCCAAGTTCGCCATGGAGGCGATCACCGACGCCCTCAGGCTGGAGCTGGCGCCCTGGGGCATCTCGGTTTCGATCATCGAGCCGGGCGCGGTGGCCACGCCGATCTGGGAGAAGGGCATGAAGAGCGCCGAGGCCATCATGGCCGCGGTGTCGCCGGAGGCGCTCGTGCTCTACGGCGAGGCGATAGAGGCGGCGCGCCAGACCACCGCGGAGGTGGCCAAAAACGCCACGGAGCCCATCGAGGTGGCGCGCGTGGTGGAGCATGCCCTCTCGAGCTCCAAGCCCAGGACCCGCTACGTGGTCGGCCGGCAGGCGAAGCTTCGCGCGGCCGTCGCGCTCCTCGTCCCCGATCGCGTCCGTGACAACATGGTCGCCAAGGCCATGCGCCTGCCCAAGAACGCCCCGGCCCCGCCCAAGGCCGGGGAGGGAGCCTGGGGCTAGCTCGCCAGCGCGTCCATCAGGTCGCGCGAGAAGGTGCCCGTGTAGACCTCCTCCACGGCGCCCTTGAGCCGGATGGACCAGTCGGGTCGCACGTCGATCTCGAGGGTGCCGCCCGGCATGCGCACCGTGACGAGCCCGTGGTCGCAGAGCCCGTTCTTCACGGCGGCGCACGCCACCGCTGAGGAGGACGATCCCGAGGCGAGGGTGTACCCGGCACCCCGTTCCCAGATCAGGATGTCCACCTGGGAGCGCCCGGCCACTCGCGCGAACTGGACGTTGGTGCGGTTGGGAAAGGCGGGATGGCGCTCGATCAGGGGCCCCAGTGTCTTGCAGCGCTCCTCGTCGAGCTTGTCCACGAAGACCACGCAGTGCGGATTGCCCACGGACACCGCCGTCACCGTGAGCGTCTCGGTCCCCACCTGAAGCGGGACGCGGACCACCTCCCGCGCCGGTCCGTTCATGGGGATCTCCGGAGCGAGGAAGGTGCAGCTCCCCATCTCCACGGTGACGAGGTTCATCCGCCCATCGACCACGTGGCAGTGGCACTGCACGCGGCCACCCTTGGTGTCCACGGTGAACACCGGCTCCTTGGTGTGGTCGTGCTCCCACAGGTACTTGGCGAAGATGCGAAGGCCATTGCCTGACTTCTCTGCCTCGCTGCCGTCGGGATTCAGGATGCGCAGGCCGAAGTCTCCTCCCGCCCACGCCGGCACCTTGAGGAGAATGCCGTCGGAGCCCACCCCCCAGTTGCGATCGCAGATGCGCACCGTTTGCTTCGCGGTGAGCGGCGACGACAAATGCGCGCCGTCGATGACGATGTAGTCGTTGCCGAGCCCATGCCCCTTAGCGAACGGAATCATGCCTTCGCTCTCTCGCCTCGCTGGTCGAAATAGTTGGTGATGCGCTCCCCGATCCTCCGCACGTCGCTGGGCAGCCGGTGCCGCCACTTGTCCGCGAAGCGCGCGAGAGCGCGGCGCCGCTGCTCGAGATCCTGCGCCGCGGACACGGGCGCCCCCTCGCCGGTGCGCGTGCCGCCTCCTCGGTGCACGAAGGGCGCGTCGACCACCACGCAGCGCAGCCCACGCTCCCTCACCGCAAAAGATAGATCGCGGTCGTAGCCGTGGAAAAAGCCGTAACCCTCGTCGAACCCGCCGATCTCTTCCAGGAGGCCGCGGCGGAGGCACAGGCATACGCCATCCACCGCCGCCACTTCGACCACGGGCGCAGACAGCCCAGGGCCGCCCTCGAGGCAGTGCACGATGGTACGGCCCACGTAGCGGCCGTCGCGGCGCAGCCGCCGAACGCCGTAGAGTCCGGCCAGCCCCACCGTATCGTCGCCGAGGACGGCGGCGAGCCGCTCGAGCCATCTCGGGTCGTGCAGTTCGGTGTCGTTGTGGAGGAAGCACACCACGTCACCCGTGGCGAGCTGCGCCCCTTGGTTCAGGGCCTGGATGAGCCCCGAGTTGGCGTCATTGCGGTGATAGCGGAGTGGCGCGGAGTGCGGGAGCGAGCGAAAGTAGGCTTGAGTGCCGTCGGTCGAGGCGTTGTCCACCACGCAGAGCTCGAAGGGCACGGTGGTGCGACGAAGGCTGTCCAGGCACGCCCGCGTCAGCGCCTCCTGGTTGTGGACGACCAGGACCACGCTGGCCGCGGGGCTAGCGCTGGTCGAGCGGGACGTACTTCTCTTCCGTGAGGCCCGTGTAGTCCGAGCGCGGGCGGATCAGCCGATTGTTGCCGTGCTGCTCCAGCACGTGGGCGGCCCAGCCGGCGACCCGGCTCATGGCGAAGATCGGGGTGAATTCGTCGGTGGCGATGCCCATCGAGGCATAGGCCGCCCCCGAGTAGAGGTCGACGTTGGGGAAGATCTTCTTCTCCGACGACACCACGCGCGCCACCGTGTCCAGGATCTCCACGTTGGCCGTGCTGCCCGCCTGTCGGCCGAGCTCGAGGGCGAGGCGCTTGAGGTGTTTGGCCCGGGGGTCCTCCACCCGGTACACGCGGTGACCGAAGCCCATGATGCGCGCCTTCTCGGCGAGTGCCTTCTTGATCCACGCCTCCGCCTTGGCGGGATCCTTGATCTTCTCCACCATGCGCATCACCTGCTCGTTGGCTCCGCCGTGGAGCGGTCCCTTCAGAGCGCCGATGCCCGACACCACCGCGGAGTGGATGTCGGACAGCGTGGCGGCGGTGACCCGGGCGGCGAAGGTGGAGGCATTGAACTCGTGATCGGCGTGGAGGATCAGGGCGACGTCGAAGGTCTTGGTGGCGAGCGGCGTCGGCTTCTTGCCGGACATCATGTAGAGGAAGTTGCCGGCGAGGGAGAGGCGCGGATTGGGCGCGACGGGCGGCTTGCCACGACGGATACGGTCCCACGCGGCCACCAAGGTCGGCATCTGCGCGGTGAGACGAATCGTCTTCCGCAGCGTCGCCTCGCGCGAGTTGTCCGCCGCATCGGGATCGAAGGCGGAGAGCGCCGAGATCCCCGTGCGCAATACCTCCATCGGCGTGGTCTTCTTCGGGAGGAGCTTCAACATCGAGATGAGCTTGGGAGGCAGCTTCCGGTTGGCCGTGGACGAGAGCGCCTTCACGTGCGCATCGAGCTCCTTGCGCGTGGGCAGCTTCCCGTACCAGAGGAGATACGTTACCTCCTCGAAGGTCGACTGGGCGACAAGATCGTCAACGTCGAAACCTCGATACACCAGGCGGCCCTTGTGGCCGTCGATGAAGCAAATCTCGGAGGGGGACACCACCACATCTTCGAGGCCAGCCTTCAGGGGATTGACTGCGGCGTCGCTCATGGCCATCCATCTCCTGACACGCGGGATGACAGCGGTTGACTTGTACCACAGCGCCAGATTTGGGGCAAGGTGGCGCGGGACCTATACTGTGCGTCATGTCTCGGCCGCTCACCCCCGTGGTGGATTTCTATCGCCGTCATCCCATCAGCGAGGGGCAGATCGCCGACGCTTTGCGCCGTCAGGGCAAGGATCTCGCGCGCCTTCGTCCCGAGGATCTCTACGACTTCGATCAGGATCACTACGGCGGACTGGAGGCGGTGGAAGCGTTGGGGCGCCGCGCGGGCATCAACGGCGCCAGTCGCGTGCTCGACGTGTGCGCAGGGCTGGCGGGACCCGCACGGTTCATGGCGCGCCGGTGGGGCGCGCGCGTGACCGGCGTCGATCTGAGCCCCGACCGTGCCGCGGGAGCGCGTCGTCTCTCCGCCGCCGTGGGGCTGGACCGCCTGGTTCGCATGGTCCGCGGGGACGCGCAGAGGCTGCCCTTCCGGGGCGGCGCGTTCACCGCGGTGGTGAGCCAGGAGGGCTTGCTCCACGTGCCCGACAAGGCACTCACCCTCGCGGAATGCCGTCGCGTCTTGCTGCCCGGCGGGCGGCTGGCTTTCAGCGACTGGATCGCCAAGCCGCGCCTGGGCGACGGCGAGCGCCGCCGCCTCGCCGAGTGGATGGCGGCGGTGACCCTCCAGAGCATCGACAGCTACAAAGCGATGCTCGCGGGCGCAGGGTTCGTCTCCGCGGGCGCCGAGGATCTCTCGCGAGAGTGGTCGGGCATCTTGCGCCGGCGGCTTGAGATGTTCCGCGGCCTCCGGGCCGACACGGTGGCGAGGCTCGGGCAGGCGCGCTACGACGAGTACGACCAGCTCTACGCGTTCTTCGTGAAGCTGGTGGAAGACGGGAAGCTCGGCGGGGCCCGCTTCAGCGCAACAGCCGATCCAGGAACTTCCTGACCTCGGCAGGCTCCTTCACGTTGACGCCGGTGG
>DATGCY010000447.1:0-7430 GCA_035311385.1 Candidatus Methylomirabilota bacterium | reverse complement strand
AAGATCGCCGACAAATGCGTGCGCGCGGCGCAGGCGCGGGAGGCCGCGCGAAAGGCCCGCGAGCTCACGCGCAAGGGCGGCCGTGACGACGAGGGGCTCTCCGCCAAGCTCGCCGATTGCTCGGAGCGCGATCCCCAGTTCCGCGAGATCTTCCTCGTGGAGGGTGATTCGGCTGGCGGCTCGGCCAAGCAGGGGCGAGATCGCAAGACGCAGGCCGTGCTCCCGCTCCGGGGCAAGATCATCAATGCGGAGAAGGCGCGCTACGACAAGGTCCTCTCGCATCAGGAGATCCGGCTGCTCATCTCCGCCCTCGGCACGGGGATCGGGCCCGAGGAGTTCGACGTCTCCAAGCTGCGCTACCACAAGGTGATCCTCATGACGGACGCCGACGTGGACGGCGCCCACATCCGCACGCTGCTCCTCACGTTCTTCTTTCGTCACATGGTGCCCATCATCGAGGCGGGTCGGCTCTTCATCGCCCAGCCCCCGCTCTTCAAGGTGAAGAAGGGCAAGGCGGAGCGGTATCTCATGAGCGAGCGCGAGATGGAGGAGTTCCTCCTCGCCCAGTGGGTGGAGAAGGCTTCGATCAAGATCCCCGGCAAGGCGCAGCCCATCAAGGAAGAGGCGTTGCTGGAAGCGCTCAAGCGCGTGCTCGAGTTCCGGACCGTCTTCGCCAAGTTCGCCCGGCGCGGCGTGCCGCGGCCCATCCTCGATGGGCTCCTGCGTCGGAAGTTCAAGGGGACCAAGCGCGGCATGGGCGACAGCGAGATGGCGGCGGCGGTGAGCGAGGTGGCCCGCGAGCTGGAAGGCTGGAGCGCCCGGCTGGTGGGCGGGGAGAACGGCGACGCCGCCCAGATCAATATCACGGGACCCGAGCCGGCGGTGTTCAGCCCCGATCTGCTCAAGTCTCCAGACTACGCGCAGCTCTTCGAGTGCTACTCGGAGATCGCGGCCCTCCACAAGGGGCCGTGCACGGTGGTCGACGCCGACGGCAAGGAAGTCACCACGAAGAGCCTCGACGAGCTGGTCGAGGTCGTGATGGGGTCCGCCAAGGACGGCGTCACCCTCCAGCGCTACAAGGGCTTGGGCGAGATGAACCCCGAGCAGCTCTGGGAAACCACCATGAATCCGGAGACGCGCACGCTCCTCCGGGTGAGCATGGAAGACGCCGTCGGCGCCGACGAGATCTTCACCATCCTGATGGGTGATGCGGTAGAGCCCCGCCGCGAGTTCATCGAGAAGAACGCCCTCGACGTCGTGAACCTCGACATCTAGGTCCGCGCATGAGCCCCGAACGCCAGATGCCCGTGCCCATCGAAGAGGAGATGCGCAAGTCGTATCTCGACTATGCCATGTCCGTCATCGTGGGCCGGGCGCTGCCGGACGTGCGCGACGGCCTCAAGCCCGTGCATCGCCGCGTCCTCTACACCATGCACGGCCTCGGGCTCGCCTGGAACCGCGCCTATCGCAAGTCGGCCAAGGTGGTGGGCGAGGTCCTCGGCAAGTACCATCCGCACGGCGACTCGCCGGTGTACGAAGCCCTCGTCCGGATGGTTCAGGAGTTCTCCCTCCGCTACCCGCTCGTGGACGGGCAGGGGAACTTCGGCTCCATCGACGGCGATCCGCCTGCCGCCTATCGCTATACCGAGGCGCGCCTGGCCAAGATCGCCCACGAGATGCTGGCCGACATCGACAAGGACACCGTCAACTTCGTGCCCAACTTCGACGAGTCGGAGCAGGAGCCGACCGTCCTCCCCACGAAGCTGCCGAACCTCCTCGTCAACGGCTCGGCGGGCATCGCGGTGGGCATGGCGACCAACATTCCGCCGCACAACCTGAGCGAGGTGGTGGACGCGCTGGTCATGCTCATCGACAATCCGGAGGCCACCGTCGACGAGCTGATGAAGGTGATCCCCGGGCCCGATTTCCCGACGCGCGGGTACATATATGGCCGGGCCGGCATCCGTGAGGCCTACACCACGGGCCGTGGGATCATCACCCTCCGCGCCAAGGCACACGTGGAGAAGATGCGGGGTGGCCGCGAAGCCATCATCGTGACGGAGCTACCGTACCAGGTGAACAAGGCCACCCTGATCGAGAAGATCGGTGAGCTGATCCGGGACAAGAAGATCGAGGGCATCAGCGAGCGGCGCGACGAGTCGAGCCGTGAAGGTATCCGCATCGTGTTGGAGCTGGGGCGCGGGGAGATCCCGCAGATCGCCATGAACCAGCTCTACAAGCACACCCAGATGCAGACCACCTTCGGCATCATCATGCTCGCCCTGGTCGGCTTGCGCCCGCAGGTGGTAACGCTGAAGCAGATGCTCACGGAGTTCATCGCCTTCCGCCGCGAGGTGGTGACGCGGCGGACGAAGTACGACCTGGCGCGCGCGGAGGAGAAGGCCCACATCCTCGAGGGCCTGCGCAAGGCGGTGGACCAGATCGACCTGGTCATCCGGCTCATCCGCCAGGCGGAGAATCCCGAGGCGGCCAAGGAAGCTCTCATCCGGCAGCTCGAGCTGTCGGAGATCCAGGCCAAGCACATCCTGGACATGCGACTCCAGCGCCTCACGCAGCTCGAACGGCACAAGATCGTGGAGGAGCACGAACAGACCCTCGCCCTCATTGCCGACCTCAAAGGGATCCTCGCCTCCGAGCAGCGGCTCATGGGCATCATCAAGGACGAGCTCACCACGCTGAAGAACGACTTCGGCGACGAGCGGCGCACGGAGATCCTCGAGGAGACGGCAGACCTGACCATCGAGGATCTGCTCGCCGACGAGGAGATGGTGGTCACGATCACCCGCTCCGGCTACATCAAGCGGACGCACGTGGAGTCGTATCGCAGCCAGAAGCGCGGGGGAAAGGGCGTCACCGGAATGGAGACGAAGGAAGAGGACATCGTGGAGGACCTTTTCGTCGCCTCCACGCACTCCTACCTCCTCTTCTTCACCAACAAGGGCAAGGTGCACTGGCTCAAGGTGCACGAGATCCCGGAGGGCGGGCGCCTGGCCAAGGGCAAGGCCATCGTCAACGTGCTCTCCCTCGCCGAGCGAGAGGCTGTGGCCACCTGCGTCCCCGTGCGCGACTTCGAGTCCGGAGGCTATGTCCTCTTCGCCACCAAGCAGGGCACGGTGAAGAAGACGGAGCTGAGCCAGTTCTCCCATCCGCGGAGTGGCGGTATCCTCGCCATCAGCCTCGACGAGGGCGACGAGGTGATCGCGGCCCGGCGTACCGACGGCCAGCGTGAGGTCTTGCTCTCCACGAAGGCGGGCATGATCATCCGCTTCCCCGAGGAGGAAGTGCGCTCTATGGGGCGCACGGCGGGGGGCGTGCGCGGCATCGACGTGGACGAGGGCGACGAGGTCATCGCGGCGGAGGTGGTGCAGGAGGGCGTCAGCGTCTTCACCATCACCGAGCGCGGCTTCGGCAAGCGCACGCCCCTCGAGGAATACCGGCTCCAGGGACGTGGAGGCAAGGGCATCATCGACATCAAGACGGAGGGACGCAACGGCTCCGTGGTCGGCATGCTCCAGATCCGGGAGACCGACGACATCCTCGCCGTGACCACCAAGGGCCAGATGATCCGCGTTCACGGAGGCGAGATCACCAGCCAGGGTCGCAACACCATGGGTGTGCGCATCATCGGGCTCGACGCCGATGATCGCGTGGGCAGCGTGGCGCGCGTCGAGGCCGAGCAGCCCGCGGAGCCGTCCGTCGAGCCGTCGTCATAGCGTCACCCCGTCGGGGGACGAGCCGGCCGCCTTCGGGCGGCCTCTTTTGTTTCAGCTTTCTCCCTCTTCCCGGATGGGAGTGAGCAGGGGTGAGGGGGTAGCCGCGTGCTCGACATCAGGCTGATCAGAGAGCGACCCGAGGAGATCGCGCGTGCCGTCGCCGAGAAGGGCGGCGCGGAACTCGTGGGCCAGCTCGTGGCCTGCGACGTCGAGCGGCGCAAGCTGATCCACGAGAGCGAGGAGCTCAAGGCCGCGCACGGGCGCAGCTCGGAGGAGGCGGGCAAGAAGTACCGCGGCGCGATTCCCCCCGAGGTGCGTGAGGAGATGCGCGCGCGATCGGACAAGATCAAGCGGCTGGACGCCCAGGTGAAGGAAGCCGACGAGAAGGTGCGTGCGCTCCTGCTCGAGATTCCCAACGTTCCCCATCCCTCAGTGCCGCGCGGAGCGAGCGATGCCGACAACGTCGAGGTGCGCCGCTGGGGCACCCCGCGCGTCTTCGACTTCGCACCGAAGCCACACGAGGAAGTCGGCGTGGCGCGCGAACTGCTCGACCTGGACCGCGCCGTCAAGATCAGCAAGTCGCGCTTCGTGGTGCTGTGGGGCGCCCTGTCCCGGCTGGAGCGCGCACTCGGGCAGTTCATGCTGGATCTGCATGTGCGCGAGCACGGCTACACGGAGTTGTGGCTGCCGCACCTCGTGAACGGCGAGACCATGCTGCAGACGGGTCAGCTCCCCAAGTTCGAGGAGGGGCTCTTCAAGACCGTGGAGGCTGACGACAACCGCATCCTCTACCTGATTCCGACCGCCGAGGTGCCGCTCACGGCCCTCCATGGCGGCGAGGTGCTGAGCGCGGCCGATCTGCCGCGGCGTTACGCCGCGCTCACGCCCAGCTATCGACGCGAGGCAGGCACCTATGGCAAGGACATGAAGGGCATTTATCGCCAGCACCAGTTCGACAAGGTGGAGCTGGTGAAGATCACCGAGCCGTCGCAGTCCTACGACGAACTGGAATCCATGGTCGCCAACGCCGAGGAGGTCTTGAAGCGGCTCGAGCTGCCCTACCGCGTGGTGGAACGCTGCACGGGCGACGTCGGATTCAGCGCAACCAAGGGCTACGACGTGGAGGTGTGGCGGCCCGCCATCGAGCGCTACACGGAGATCTCCTCTTGCTCGAACTATGCGGACTTCGGCGGCCGCCGCGTGGACATCCGCTTCCGACCCGAGGGAGGCGGCCGGCCGGAGTTCTGTCATACCCTCAATGGATCGGGGCTGGCCGTGGGGCGGACCTTGATCGCCGTGCTCGAGAACTATCAGAAAGCCGATGGGTCGGTGACGATACCGAAGGTGGTGCGGCCCTACATGGGCGGGCTCGAGCGCATCGAGCCCAAGCGGTAGCTGGCGCGGAGGGGTGGCCGAGTCTGGTTGAAGGCGCCGGTCTTGAAAACCGGAATCCCGCAAGGGATCGGGGGTTCGAATCCCTCCCCCTCCGCCAATTTATCCTCAACATGGCGAAGCCATGTTGACCGTGGGCGAGATGGTTAGGGCATTCCGCTACGTGCAGTCTGCGGTGGCTCTACTTGGTCAGTCGTTAGGCGATGATGGCGGTGTCTTCCTCCACGGCCAGCCACGCTTGCCGTCGCGTTGATACCCATATCGCCGTGGGCGAGACAGTTGGAGCATCCGCGCGTGTAGTTGGTCTCGTTCTGGAGGCTGACGGTCAGGTGGTGGCGGTGGCTTCCTCCAGAGATGCTGCCTGGTCGCGGTTGGGGCGCACGACGAGACGGCGGTTGTGGAAGGCACCCAGGGTGGGGCGGTGGCCGACGCTGATCACCGTGGTCGAGGCGAGGCGTTCCTTGACCAGCGCGTAGAGCCGCTGCTCCGTGTCTTCATCCACGGCGGAGGTCGCCTCGTCGAGGAAGAGCCAGTCCGGCTTCTGGATCAGCGCGCGGGCGAAGGCGATCCGCTGCTGCTCGCCTGGCGAGAGTTGCATCGCCCAGTTCTCGCTCTCGTCGAGGCGGGAGACGAGCTTGGGTAGTCCCACCGTCTCAAGAGCTTCGCGAAGCTCCGCATCCGTCGCTCCGGCCTCCCGCATCGGATAGCTCACCACCTCCCGCAGCGTGCCGATGGGCAGATAGGGCTTCTGGGGCAGGAACAGCACGCGCGCGTCTGGTGGCATGGTGATGCGCCCTCGGCCGAAGGGCCAGATGCCCGCGATCGCTCGGAAGAGCGTGCTCTTGCCCGCGCCCGACGGTCCGGTCACCAGTACGCTCTCCCCGCTACCGATGTGCGTTGCCACACCGTTCAGCAAGGGCTGGCCGTCGGGGAGGTTCAGGTCCACGCCTTGGAGCGAGATGCCGTCCGGCCCGGCGAGCCGCTCGATGTGCTCGGAGCCCGGTACCGGGTGCGAGCGGGCCATGGCCGCCTCGAAGCCCGTGAGGCGGTTGACCACGGCGCGCCATTCCGCGATTTGCGGGTAGAGCTGATAGTCCACGATCAGGCTCAGCGCGCTCTGGACCTGACCGAAGGCATCGGCGGTCTGCTGCAGGCCTCCCAGCGCGATCTCTCCCGCGAAGTAGCGAGGGCCCTGCACCACGTAGGGAAAGATGTTGGCAAGCTGCGCGTAGCCCACGGTGAACCCGGTGAGGCGCTTCTGCAGGCTCATGATGTCGCGCCAGTTCCTGACGACATTGGCGAACCGCTGGCGAAAAGTGACGAGTTCGTCCTTCTCACCCCGGTAGAGGGCGACGCCCTCCGTGTTTTCACGGAAACGGACGAGGGAGAAGCGGAAGTCGGCTTCGTAGCGCTGCTGATCGAACTCCAGACCCACGAGGCGCCGGCCGACCTTTTCGGTGAGCCACGTGCCCACGATGGAGTAGAGCAGGGCTGCCCACACCATATAGCCGGGAATCCGCCAGCCGAGAATGGTGACGGGACCGGAGAGTGTCCACAAGATCCCCACGAAGGTCACGAGGGTGACGGCGGCGGAGAGGAATTGCAGCGACAGCGACAGGGTGCGCGACACGAAGAGCCGCACGTCTTCCGCGATGCGCTGATCGGGGTTGTCCGCGTCGCCTGCCATGAGCTGCATGCGGTAGTACGTGCGATCGCTCAGCCAGGCGTTGAGATAGCGGTCGGTCAGCCAGCGGCGCCAGCGGATCTGCAGCATCTGGTTGAGATAGAGCTGGTACACCGCCACCGTGATGAAGGCCGCGGCCAATCCCGAGAAAACCCATAGCTGATGGAAGAAGACGGCGGCGTTCTTCTCCTGGATGGCATTGAAGAAGACGGCTTGCCATCGGTTCACGAGCACGTTGATGCCGACGAGGCCGAGGTTCATGGCCACCACGACGCCGAGCAGGGACCGGGCTGCCCAGCGATCCTCCGAGGACCAGTACGGCCTCGCGAGACGCCACGTGTCGCGGAGGAACTGCCGGATGTCGGTCATGCGCTGGGTCTCGGAAGTGTGTGTATTCATGGCGCCCAGTATCGCCCACCGCCCACCTTCTGGGTAGTCGGCCGGGCGCGGATGCCTTATACTCTGTGGGCTTGACTGTCTGGAGAGGTGGCCGAGTCGGCCGAAGGCAGCCGCCTGCTAAGCGGTTACAGGGGCAAAACCTCTGTCCCGGGTTCGAATCCCGGCCTCTCCGCCAGATGCGCCCTTAGCTCAGTTGGATAGAGCGTTGGACTACGAATCCA
>DATGCY010000446.1:0-10311 GCA_035311385.1 Candidatus Methylomirabilota bacterium | reverse complement strand
GGGCTGCGACAGCACCGCGACCGCCGAGACCGAGCCGGGCCCTCCCAGGTTGTGGGCGAGCCCCATGTTGGCGCCCGCCACCTGCATCTTGCCCGCCCGCCCGAGCAGCTGGTCGTGGACGTTGTTGATCATCCGAATGCCAGAAGAGCCGATGGGATGGCCGCAAGACTTGAGCCCGCCCGACGTGTTCACGGGCAACGAGCCGCCGAGCCTCGTCTCCCCCGCCTGCACCGCCCGCCAGCCGGTGCCCGGCTCGAAGAAGCCGAGGTCCTCGTAGTTCACGATCTCGGTAATGGTGAAGCAGTCGTGGCACTCCGCGATCTTGATCTCCCTGGCCGGATTGTTGATGCCCGCCATGTGATAGGCCGCCTTGGCCGCCTCCCGCGTGGCACGGAACGAGGTGAAATTCCATGATGGGTCGAACTGCGTGTTCCAGTATCCCGCCGTCACCGCGTAGGCGATCCCGCGGATGATCGAGTACCTATCGGTGAACTTCGGAGCGAGCTCCGCGCGAGTGAGGACGGCCGCGGCGGCGCCGTCGGTGGTAGGGCAGCAGTCGAAGAGCCCGAGCGGCTCGGCGACCTTGGGCGCCTTCGCGTGCATCTCGGGGGTGATCTCCTTCTGGAAGTGCGCCTTGGGGTTCAGCGAGCCGTGGTAGTGGTTCTTGGTCGCTACCGCCCCCAGCGCTTCCTCGCTCGCTCCGTACTCCTTGAAGTAACGCGTGGCGAGGAGGGCGAACATCCCGGGCGCCGTGCGTCCCTTGGCGAGCACGGGATGCCCGCGGTTCACCGCCTGGGCCACCAGCGAGCCGCGTGATGGCACCTCACGCATCTTCTCCGCCCCGATGGCGAGGACGAGGTCATACTCGCCAGAGGCGACAGCGAGGGCGGCGTTGCGGACTGCCTCGATGCCCGTGGCGCAATAGGCGGCCACGCGCGTCACGGGGATGGGAAAGAGATTGAGGGGGTCTGAGACGAAAGTGCCCGAGTTGCCCTCGAAGCCGTAGAGGAACGGCTCGTAGCAGCCGAGCCAGGCCGCCTGAAGCTGACGCGACTCGATTCCCGCGTCGGCCATGGCGAGGTTCGCGGCCTCGAAGATCATATCGGTGAGGCTCTGATGGAAGTTCTCGCCGAACTTGATCGTGCCCGTGCCGATGATCGCGACCTTGCCGCCGAGTCCCCTCATCGCTGGTCTCCTTGCCTCTTGCGGTCGGCTCGACGCGACGTCGAGCCGCCCCAAGCCTACCCCGGTCCCCTTCGGCCTCGCAAGTGCCGAGTCCGTGCGAGGCCTCTATCGCGAAGACGAAGAGCGTGGGAGCATCCCTCCATGCGGGCGATGGTGCTCGAGCGGCAGGGTGCGATCGAGGGCTCGCCCCTCGTGTCCACCTCCCGCCCTGAGCCCGATCCCGGTCCGAAGGAGCTCCGGGTGCGGGTGCGCGCGTGTGGCGCCTGCCGCACCGATCTGCACGTCGTCGAGGGCGATCTGCGCCCACGCCGGCTGCCCGTGATCCCCGGTCACCAGGTCGTCGGCATCGTCGATGCGCTCGGCGCCGGCGCCACGCGCTTCCGGATCGGGGAGCGCGTGGGGATCGCCTGGCTCCGCTCCACGTGCGGACACTGTCGCTTCTGTCTTTCGGCCCGGGAGAATCTCTGCGAGGACTCGACCTATACGGGCTGGACGCACGACGGCGGCTATGCCGAACAGGCATGCGTGCCCGAGGCCTTCGCCTACGCGATCCCGCCCGCCTTCGACGACGCCGAGGCAACCCCGCTCCTCTGCGCGGGAATCATCGGCTATCGTGCGCTCCGCCGCAGCCAGGTCCCACGCGGCGGACGGCTCGGACTCTACGGCTTCGGTTCGTCGGCCCACATCACGCTCCAGGTCGCGCGCGCCTGGGGGTGTGTGGTCTACGTGGTGACCCGGGAGCCCGAGCGCCGCCATCTCGCCCTCGAGCTCGGCGCCGTCTGGGCCGGAACCGCCGACGAGCCGATTCCCGAACGGCTGGACGGCGCCATTATCTTCGCTCCCGTGGGCAACCTCGTGCCCGTGGCGCTGCGCGCACTCGACAAGGGCGGCACGGTCGCCCTCGCCGGGATCTACATGTCCGACATCCCCGCCATGGCCTACGAGTCGCATCTCTTCTGGGAGAAGACGCTGCAAAGCGTCACGGCCAATACCCGAGCAGACGGTGAAGCGCTCCTGGCGGAGGCAGCGGCCGCGCCCATCAGGCCTCGTATCACCCGCTATGCCCTGGCCGACGCGAACCGCGCGCTGGCCGCAGTCAAGTCGTCCGAGGTCGAGGCGAGCGCGGTGCTCATGGTCGACTAGCCTCTCGCGTCGGTATCGATCGACGACGAGCGACTGCCTGGCGCGGTTGTCGGGAACGCGAAGAATCTACCGGGCCCCTTCGTCCCGTCGCGTCGTGAAAGAAGTCGATTTCCGCCATCTGGAGTTCCCTCGGTCGCTGGCACACGCGATGCAGCCTGCGGCAATTCATGCAGCCGATTCAGTCGTTCGTCGAGCAGTTCACCTATCTCGGGATCTACCTCGTCCTTCTCGCGGGAAGCCTCGGGTTGCCCATTCCCGAGGAGATGGCGATCGTCGCCGCCGGCGTGATGAGTCACGAAGGGCTCATGGCCCCCTGGCCGGGGCTGCTCGTGTGCCTCTTGGGAGTGCTTTCGGGCGACGTGATCCTGTACTGGACGGGACGCAATGGCGGAGAGCGAGTGCTCAGGTGGCGCCCCGTGAGGTTCCTCCTCACCCCCGACCGCGAGAGCCGCCTCAAGGTCGCGTATTGCCGGCACGCCGTGAAGACCATCGTGGCGGCTCGTCACGTCGCCGGCTTTCGCGCGGCTGCCTTCCTCACGGCGGGGATCGCGAGAGTCCCCTTTTGGAAGTTCGTCCTCACCGATGGGCTCACCGCGCTGCTCGGCGTTCCCTTCTCCTTTGCCCTCGCTTACTTCTTCACGGACCACATTAAGGCCATCTATGCGGACGTGCACCGGATCGAGCGTTGGATCGGCCTCGTCGTGGTCCTCGTCGTCGCCGTCGCCGTGTTCCTCTCCGTCCGGAAGCGGGATCGCCACATGGTCGAGGAGGTCGACGGCCCGGCCAGGCTCCCCTTCGCCCACCTGATCCGGCCGTTCCGCCACGCCCCACCGCGTCGGTGATCTCAAGCGCGTCCGGAGTGGCGACGCCCTTCCCATCTGGAGCCTGTCGCTGAACGAGGAGCCGATCCGGCTGATCTGCTCGCCTCTCCCTTTGACCGCATCCGGCACCTCTGGCAAGATCGGCGACGGCACGGCTCGAATTGTCGAACGCGGGGCTCGGCCCCGGAGCACACATGGCCACGCCGCCGTCGCCAGGCCGGAACCCAGGAGGAGTCACCGTGGGATACGAGCACCTCCAGAACACGCTCAAGGCCATTGCTCTCACCATCCCCGCCGCTCGCGCCTTCGAGATGACGGTGGAGTTCGTGCTGGGGCAAGGTCGGGACACCGCCACCGTGGGCCGTCTCGAGGACCATTTTCGCGATCGCCCCGCCATGAAGACCTGCATCGAGCGCCTGAAGGCCGACCCCGCCGCCCGCAAGTGCATCGAGGAGCGTTACATGGGCCCCGAGCTGAACCTGGACGAGCTCGTCAACTATCCGCGGGGCTCGCTCGGCTATACCTTCGCCAAGATCATGAAGCACCTCGGCTACGCCGCGCACTTCTACCACGACCGGCCGAGTATCGACGAGGAGACGGACTACGTGACCATGCGGGTGCGAAAGACCCACGACCTGCAGCACGTGGTGAGCGGCTTCTCCATGATCGGCCCGGGCGAGCTCGGGGTCATCGCCATCAACGCCCTCCAGTTCGGCTACCCCGCTTTCATGACCATCGACCTCGGCGCCATCGCGCTCAGCATGCTGCGCGTGGAGAACTGGGGCACTGCCATCAACTTCGTGCGCGCGGGCTGGAACGTGGCGGAGCGGGCGAAGCCCCTCATGGGCGTGCGATTTGAGGAAGGCCTCGACAAGCCGCTCGACGTCTGGCGAAAGGAGCTCGACATCGAGCCGGTCCTCCACGGCCAGAACAGCTGGCACGAGGCGCTGAAAGGACTGGAGCTCTAGCCCAGCTTGAGGAGCTGCGGCACCACGAGGGTGACCCAGGGGAAGAGGATGACCACGAGGAGGCCGATGCACATCATCCAGATGTAGGGCAGCATGGCGCCGCTTGCCCGATCGACCGGCACCTTGGCGATGCCGCACGCGATGAAGAAGCCCACCCCGATGGGAGGCAGGAAGAGTCCGATGCCCGTGGCCGCCACCACCACCGTGCTGTAGTGGATGAGGTCGATGCCGAGGCGGGTCACCACCGGCATGAAGGTGGGAAGCAGAATGACCACGGCGGGGAGGCCTTCCAGCACTGCGCCGAGCAGGATGAAGAGCACCGAGGTCAGCACGAGGAAGACCACGTTCCCGCCCGGCACCGCGAGCATGGCGTTTAGCAGGAGCTGGGGAATCTGCTGCACGGCGAGCACCCATGCCACCACCGCAGCTGCGCCGAGGAGGAAGCATACCGCCGCCGTCACCACCGCGCTCTGGATGAGGATGCCGGGCAGGTCCGCCCACTTGATCTCGCGGTAGACGAAGAGGCCCACGATGAAGGCGTAGACCACGGCGAGCACGGCCGCCTCGGTGGGCGTCACCGCACCGCCCAGGATGCCCCCGAAGATGATGGCGGGGAGACCGAGGGGAATGACGGCATCGAGGAGGGCGTGCCGCATGGCCGCTCGAGTCACCCGCTCGCGCGCCTCGATGCCGCTCCGCTTCGCCTCGAGCCAGATGTAGATCATGATGGCCACGGCGAGGACCACCGCGGGGAGGAAGCCCGCGGCGAACAGAGCGGCCACGGACACGTTGGCCACCGAAGCGATGACGATCATCAGGATGCACGGCGGCACGAGGATGCCCATGGCCGAGGCCGCGGAGACCACCGCCACCGCCTGCTCCTTGCTGTAGCCGGCCTTGAGCATGGGCGGGATCATCGTCGAGCCGATGGCGGAGACGTCCGCCACCGTCGAACCCGAGATGCCCGAGAAAATGTACTCAGCCACCACCACGGCCATGCTCAGTCCTCCGCGGATCCACCCCACGAGGACCTGAGCGAGCCGGACCAGACGCACGGCGATCCCTCCCGTCTCCATGAGCGCCCCTGCGAGGATGAAGAGCGGGATGGCGAGAAGCACGAAGGAATCGACCCCCTCGAAGGTCTGCTTGACGATCACCGTGAGAGGATACTGCCCCGACCACCAGAGGCCGATGAAACCGGACACCCCGATGACGAAAGCTACGGGCACGCCCAAAAGGAGGAGGACGAGGAACGCCGCGGCGATGAGGAGAACCATCAGCGATGGGGGGCTGCGGGAGAGCGGCCCGACAGCGTACGCCAGAGTTGAGGCAGGCTGTAGAGGATGATGAGGACACCGCCCGCGGGCATGGAGGCATAGACGTAGCGCTTGGAGAGTCCCATGACGGGGGTCTGCTGGAACTGGCCCAGCTCCACGAGCTTCCATCCCTGCTGCACGAGCACGGCCCCGAAGAGCATGATGGCGAGCACGCTCAGGATCTCCGCGGCGCGGCGCAGAGCGGGCGGGAAGCGATCGATCACGAGATGGAGCCGGAAGTGGCCCGTCTGCCGCACGCCGACGGCGGCGCCGAGGAAGACCATCCACACGAAGAGAAGGCGGGCGATCTCGTCGTACCACGTGAAGGTGCTGCGGAGCACGTAGCGGGAGAAGACACCAAGGAAGACGTCCACGCACAGGACCACCATCATGACGAGGAGAAGGCCCTCGATGCAGTGGCTGGCCGCGCGGCGAAGCACTCGGCTACTTGCCGGCCGTCTGGATCGCCCCGTTCAGCTTGGTCATGAAGTCCTTCCCCACCTTGGTCTCCACGCTGTCGTACACGGGCTTCATGAGCGCCTGGAATTGCTTGATGTCCTTCACCTCGTTGATCTGCACCCCCGCCTTCTTCATGATGTCGAAGTCGAGCTTCTCGCGCTCCACCTCGATCTTGCGGTGGGCGATGCACGTCTCCTTCATCGAGTCGTCCACCACCTTCTGCAAATCGGGGGGGAGACTCTGGTAGCGCTTCTGGCTCATGAACCACACGATGGGCGGATAGGAGTGGCGGGTCATCGAGTAGTACTTGGTCACCTCGTGGAACTTGTCCGCGGTCAGGGAGAACGAGGGCAGCTCCATGCCGTCGATCGTCCCCTGCTTCATGGCCAGATAGACCTCGACGTACGGCATGGGCACGGGGTTGGCCCCCAGAGACTTCATCATGGTGATGTAGGTCGGCGACTCCTGCACTCGGATGGTCTGGCCCTTCATGTCGTCGGGCGTGACGATGGGCCGTTTGTTCGACATCATGTTCCGGAAGCCCCAGCCGCCACCGAAGCAGAAGGCGCGCACGCCCTTCGAGTCCATCTTCTTGAGCATGTCCTGGCCGAAGGGACCGTCCATCACCTTCCACACCTGCTCGCGCGAAGTCCAGAGGAAGGGCAGGTCGAGGGCCTGGTAGGTCGGCTCGAACATACCGCCGATGGGCGCGCTGCCGATGGCCACCACGTCGATGGTGCCGAGCTGGGCGCCCTCCAGGTGCGCACCCTCGCCCTTGGCGATGGAGTTGTTGATGTGGAGCTCCATCTTCAGCCGACCCTTGCTCTTCTCCTGGAGGGTTTTCTCAAGGACGACCATGGCGTCATTGAGCGGGCTCGTGGCGCCGACCGCGGTGCCCGCCTTGAGGACGATGGGCGCCTGTTGGGCCCACGAGACGGGATTCGCCCAAAACAGGATGGCGACGGCAAGGGCGACGGAGGTCAAGCATCGGCGCATGCGACGGTCTCCTCAGGTGTGCGGGCAGTGGCCAGGGCCGGGCGAGCCGGCTGCCGTCTAGTAACATGCCCTCTCCGCTCCGGTCAAGCCAAAGCGGGCACTGGACTTGACGGGGCAGAGACGGCAGAGTGGCGCGGGAGGATCGATCGAGCGTGAAACTCCAGAATCAGGTCGCCATCATCACGGGAGGGGCCGCCGGGCTCGGCCTGGCTTACGCGCGGCGCTTCCTCGCCGAGGGCGCTCGCGTGCTCATTGCCGACATCGTGGACGCGGCCCCCGCCCTGCGGGAGCTCGGACGCGAGGCCCCGGTGCATGCCGTCCGGGCCGACGTCGCCTCCGCCTCTTCCGTCGAGGCCATGGTCGCCGACGCGGTGCAGCGCTTCGGGCGCGTCGACATTCTCGTCAACAACGCGGCGCTCTTCGCGAGTCTCGCGCCCACCCCGTTCGAGAAGATCGACGAGGCGGAGTGGGACCGTCTCATGGCCGTGAACGTCAAGGGTGTGTGGCTCTGCTGCCGCGCGGTGGCGCCGATCATGAAGGCGCAGGGCAGTGGCCGCATCGTCAATGTGGCCTCGGCCATCGTGGCCAAGGGCACGCCGTTCCTCATGCACTACGTCGCCTCCAAGGGCGCGGTGATTGCCATGACGCGCGTCCTCGCGCGCGAGCTGGGCGAGCACGGAATCGCCGTGAACGCCCTCGCTCCTGGCTTGATCATGAGCGACACCGCGCGCGCCAATCCTGACCTCACGGGATTCCAGGCGCAGCAGGTGATCGCCTCCCGCGCGTTCAAGCGCGAGGCCATCGCCGACGACGTGGTCGGGGCCGCCGTGTTCCTCGCCTCCACGGACAGCGCCTTCATCACCGGCCAGACCCTGATCGTGGACGGCGGCTCCGTGTTCCTCTAGCCCGCCCGCCGGCTGTTTCCTCGCCGGCTTCCCCCTCGCCGGCTTCCCCCTCACCCTGCCCTCTCCCCCTTCCGGGGGCGAGGGTTCATGCTCTCCCTCTCCCCTCTGGGCAGAGGGCAGGGTGAGGGCCGCTCTTATTCCACGCCCAGTGTCGCCACCCGCTCCCCTGCGGCCACCGCCGCGAAAGTGGTGGAACGGACGAAGTAGCCATGGCGCGGCGCGATGACGGTCTCGACGAGGTCGCCGTACACGTCGTGAATCCGGGCCAGGATCTGCCCCTTCTCCACCCGTGTGCCCAGCGCGACGTCCGTCGTGAGCAATCCCCCCCGCGAGGCCCGGAGGCCGAGGAAGGCGCTCATCCGGATGCTCGGCGTACGAGGCTCGGGAGGAGCGGCCAGCATACCCAGGTGGCGCATGGCATTCAGGACGCAGCGCGCTCCGGTCTCCGTGGCGTCATCCTCGATGCGTCCGCCCTCCCCGATCTCGAACGTGAAGCACGGAACGCCCGCTCGCGTCATCTCGACGCACAGAATGCCATCGCGCACGTACATGCCCTGGTCCGTGGCCATGATCCAGCCCGAACCGAAGGCGCGCCCGAGGGCATCAGCTTTGGCGAAGGCGGGCAGCGAAGGATGCGGCAGGATCGTGATGGGCACGTAGCGGCCGCCGCGGGTCGGCGTGTGCACGTCGATGGCCGCGTCGGCGCCCCGCATGAGGGAGAAGAGCACGTGCGAGAGCCGCTCCGTGATGGTGCCCGCGGGATCGCCCGGGAACGTTGTCCACGGATCCATGGGGGCCTGGTCGAGCGGCGTCTTGAGATAGAGCCCCACGGGGACGCGATGATCCACCTGGAAGGCCAGTGGGTTCTGGACGGGGACGCAGATCAAGCGACCCGACAGCGCGGCGACATCCACGGAGGCGAGCACGCGCGTGGCGATGGCGACGCCGTTGGCCTCGTCGCCGTGAATGGCGGCGCCTAGGTAGAAGGTCGGGCCCGGCCGTGTGCCGTGCACCAGCGCCACCGGCAGCCGGACGCGCGTACCGTCCGGAAGCTCCGTCAGCTCGACGGACGCCCGTGCGCGCATGCCCGGCGCCAGCGAGACGCCTGCGATGCTCCATGCCTCCGTCATCACGCGGCTCCCGGCGCCAGCATGTCGACCACCGTGCCCGCATGGGCGACAGCAGCCTCGAGGAGATCCGTCGTTTCGATGTACTCGTCCGGTCCGCCCATGTTGTGGACGGCGGGGCCGTACACCACCGTCGGGATCCCGGCGCGGCGGAAGAACCGACCGTCGGTGTAGCCGAGCCGCACCACGGGCAGCACCGTGCGCCGGTTCAATGTCTTCGCGTTGGCGAGCACGAGTTTCACGAGGGGGGCATCGGGCCGCGTCACGTACGGATCGCATCGGTTGAACACGTCTACGGTGACGCTGGAGCGCGCCTTCTGCCTGATGCGCCGGCGCGCCTCCTTCTCGACAGCCGCCGTGGTGAGTCCGGGCGGAACACGGACGTCCACTTCTGCCATGGCCGACTCGGGAATCAGATTCACCTGGCCGCCGCCGCGCAGCGTGCCCACGCTCACCGCGAGCGCGTCGGGCAAGCGACCCGTGCCGCGCCCCCATCTCCGCTCAGCGGCGACACGCTGGCGGGCTATGACCCTCGCCACCGCCTCGTCCCCGCGTGCCTTCCGGCCATGCATGCGCTCGACCACGGCAAGAGCGCTGCGTATCGCGCTCACCGCGCTCACGCCTTGCTGATAGGCCGCATGTCCGGAGACGCCGCTCGCGGTGAGGCGCAGCCAGAGCACCCCCTTCTCGCCGATGCCCGCCGACCACGTGCCCGAGGACTCGCCGATGAGGCAGGCGTCACCGCGGACGGCGGCAACGTTGCCGAGGAGCCACTGGGTCCCCCACTCGCCCCCTGTCTCCTCGTCGGACGCGAAGGCCAGGGTCAGCCGGCCTGCGAGCGGGGCGTCCAGCTCGCGCACGAGCGAGGCCACGGTAAGCGCAACGGCGAGCCCGGCCTTCATGTCGCCGGCGCCACGCCCCCAGATGCGCCCCGCCTCGATGGCTCCCGAGAAGGGCGGCCGCGTCCACCCCTGCCCCGCGGGGAACTCGTCGAGGTGCCCGGAGAGGACGAGGTTGGGTGATCCCGATCCGATGGTCGCCACCAGGTTGGGCCGGCCGGCCATCGGCTCGTGCCACTCGACGGGAATGCGCCGCGACTCGAGATGATCGCGAATGAACGCGCCGAGCTTCGTCGTGTCGCCGGGCGGGTTCTCGCTGGGAATCTGGATCATCTGCGAGCAGAGCTCGAACAGCTCCCCTGATCGCTTCCGCAATTCACCGATGAGCCGAGACTTGAGCATGGAGGCCTTTCAGGATGAAGTCGGCGGCGAGGGCAGATCGTAGCCGGCGAGGCAGCGTTCGACCATGGCCCGGGCCGACGCGAAGTCGAAAGCGCGATAGGCGCGGACGGCGGTGGTCTGGGCTCGCGCGCCCGCGTAGAAGAGCTCGTA
>DATGCY010000445.1:0-5373 GCA_035311385.1 Candidatus Methylomirabilota bacterium | reverse complement strand
ACCGTTCCTCGCCGGCTCTCCCGAAGGCCGGGCCCGCGTGGCCGCTCAGGTCGGCCGAGCCTGTGAGGAGATCGGCTTCCTGATCGTGCAGGGACACGGCGTCCCCCGCGAGCTCGTCGAGCAGATGTATGACGTCTCCCGGCGCTTCTTCGATCTGCCCCTCGAGGAGAAGATGAAGGCGCGCGGCGCCGAGCGGAGCCGCGGCTACGGCCCCTTGGGCGAGGAGGCGCTTTCCTACGGCCTCGGCCAGGCCGCGCCCGCCGACGTCAAGGAGAGCCTCTACGAAGGGCCGATGGACGTGCCCGACACGCCCTATTTCCGTGGGCCCGCGGGCGCGCCGCATTTCGTGCCGAACCTCTGGCCGGAGCGGCCGGCCGAGCTGCCGTCGGTGTGGCGTGCGTATTACCGGGAGATGGAGCGGCTGGCCGGCTACATCATGCGCATCTTTGCCCTCGCCCTCGATCTGCCCGAGCACTTCTTCGTGGACAAAATCGACAAGCACGTGAGCCGGGTGCGGGCCATCAACTATCCCGACCAGCACGAGGCCCCGCAGCCGGGTCAGCTCCGCGCCGGCGAGCACACCGACTACGGCACCATCACCATCCTCAAGATCGAGGACGCGCCCGGCGGCCTGGAGGTCCGGACGCGGGAAGGGGAGTGGCTGGACGTGGAGGCGGTGCCTGACGCCTTCGTCGTCAATCTCGGCGACCTCATGATGCACTGGACGAACGACCGGTGGATCTCCACCCTCCACCGCGTGCTCAACCCGCCTCGCGACGCTCAGCTCGGCACTCGGCGGATGTCGCTCGTCTTCTTTCACCAGCCCAACTACGATGCGCTGATCGAGTGCCTGCCGAGCTGCCAGGGTCCTGGGTGGCCCGCCAAGTATCCGCCGGTGACCTCGGGCGAGCACCGCAACCGCAAGTTCGCCGCGACGACGATCGCGCCCTAGCGCGCGGCGGAGGGCCGAGCGCAGCCCGTGTACATGTAGGTCAGCGGCCGCGGTCCGGGGGCGTACTCGGTCCGCAGCTCGGAGATCTCGAAGTCCCCCTCGCGGAGCAGATCGTCCACCTTCCGGTCGAGGTGACACCCGCCGGCGAGGCGACGCCAGATCGGCGTGAGCCTCCTCTGCCAGCTCCGGACTCTGGGCAGTGGGGAGAGACCGTGCTCCACGAAGCGAAGAGCGCCTCCCGGCGCGAGCACACGCCGCATCTCGCGCAACGCGGCCACCGGATTGGGGATGGAGCAGAGCGTCCACGTCAGGATCACGGTATCGACGGTTCCATCCGCGAGGGGAATGTCGGTCGCCGATGCCTGGAGGAGGCGCAGGGGCGCGCCGTCCCGCGTGACGCGCCGGCGCGCCATCGAGAGCAGACGCGGCGACGGATCGAGACCCAGGAGCGCCTCCACGGCGCGGCCGTAAAGGGGCAGGTTCAATCCGGAGCCCACGCCCACCTCGAGGACGCGCCCGCGCGCCGGTGGAACGACCTCCCGCCGGAACGGCTCGAGGAGCTGCTGCCGCATCACGCGGTCCAGGAGCACGGGCAGGATGCGGCGCTCGTAGAATGCGGCCACTCGTCCGGTCGTCACGCTACGCGGAGAACCCCTGGGGGGCGACTCGCCATGCCTTGGAGAACTTGCTCGCGAACGTCTGGAAGCCAATGGTGAAGGTGAGCTCCACGATCTCCGGCTCCGTGAAGTGTTCCCGCAGGCGGGTCAGGCACTCCTCCGTCACCTCGAGATCGTCGCGAGTGATGCGCTCGCAGAAGGCGAGGGCGGCGCGCTCTCGCTCCGTGTACCGTGCGCTCTCCCCGTAGGTAGGCAGATCAGCCAGCTTCTCCGGTGCGATGCCCATCTTCACGCCCACGGCGCGACGGATGTCCATTCAGTAGGGGACCCCGTAGAGGCTGGCCACCTGCAGGTTGAGCAGCGCGCGCAGCTGCCGTTCCGTCCTCGAGAACCACTCGATGATCAAGTAGAAGCTGCCCAGCCCCAGCATGAGGGGCAGCCGTCGCGCCATGAGACGTTCCGGAGTCGGCACCTTGCCGAACATCCGCTGCCCCAGTTTGAACAACGCCCGCGTCACCACTCCCGGCCGCTCATTGTCCGCGATTCGTTCCATGACGTCCTCCCATGTCAGGGGAACTGCTCGGGAACGCCCCGGCGGCGGGGCACCACTGGCAAGCATACGCCCGCCTACACCGCCCGCTCGAAGCCGTGCTCGCGGGTGTCGTTCACGTCCTCGGGCAGGACGCGCTCCCCCGTGCGTCGGAAGCCCATGCGCTCGTAGAGGCGGTGGGCGAGATCGAAGCGCGTGTCCGACCAGAGCACGAGGCGAGGCACGCGCTGCGCCCGGCACCAGTCGAGCACCGCCTCCACGAGAGCGCGGCCGAGACCTCGCCCTCGCCACTCCGCGTCCAGATACAGCCGATGCAGCTCGGCCGTCTCCGCATCGACGCGCTCCACGCCTACCGATCCCACCACGGTGCCATCCTTCCGCACCACGTAGAACGCGCCGTGCGGAGGTGCGTAGTGGGCGGCAAAGGAGTGAAGATCCGGGACCTCGACGGCGGCCTCGAAAACGAATCCGTACTCGGCGAAGACGCGGCCGATGAGCGCGATGACGCCGTGCACGTCGGCCGAACTCGCCTGGATTACCGCGAGCGCGTCGCCAGTCATGGCGGCAACCTAGCACAGCGATCTTGTCGAGGGATTGCCTTTGCCAGGAGGCACGTCTACGATAACCGGCGCCTGCCACAGTGTGGGCGCGCGAGGAGGCTCGCATGACCGAAGAGCAGCAGCGGATCCGGAGCTACCTGGTGGCACAGGGCGCGAAGCTCAGCCCCACCGCCATCGTCGAGAAGGTGCGCGCGGCCATGGCGGAGCTGGAGACGGCAAGCCGCGCCGTGCCCGCCGATCGGTTCGGCGAGCGCCCGGAGCCGGGGGAATGGTCGGGCAACGAGGTAATGAGCCACGTCGTGGCCGCGGGCGCCTACTTCGGCGGCGGCATCATAGCCGCCCTCGACGACGCACCCCCGCCGCCGCGCATGGGCGGCTCCGGCGCGGAGAACGCGCCCGGGCGCTCCGCCGCCGAGTGGTGCCGGCTCCTCTCGCGCGATCGCGAGGCTCTCTTCGCGCGGGTTCTCCGCGCCGCGCCGGATGCCGCGCCCGCCCGGCGCATCGAGCACGGAATGTTCGGGCCGCTCAACTGGCGCGAGGCTCTCCTCTTCCTGCGCTTGCACGACCTCGACCACGCGGGTCAGCTCCAGAAGATCGCCGCCGCCCTCACCGCCTCCCGGCCCGCCTGATGCGCGTCGCCATCTCGCTGCGGCTGGCCAGCGAAGACTGGGAGCAGGCGAGCGCCTACGTCGTGGAGGCGGAGCGGCTCGGCGTGGACTGCGTCTGGTCCGCCGAGGCCTGGGGCCACGACGCAGTGACGCCGCTGGCCTTCGTGGCTGCGCGCACCTCTCGCATCCGCCTCGGCACCGGCATCATGCAGGCGGGCACGCGTACTCCCGCCCTCGTAGCCATGACGGCCATGAGCCTGGCCGCCATGTCGCGCGGGCGTTTCCTCCTCGGCTTGGGCGTGAGCGGCCCACAGGTGATCGAGGGCTGGCACGGCATCCGCTTCGAACGCCCCGTCCAGCGCATCCGCGAGATAGTGGAGATCGTGCGGCGGGCGACCCGCGGCGAGCGCCTCGAGTTCAAGGGCAGCGTCTACGAGCTGCCCCTCCCGGGCGGGGAAGGCAAAGCCCTGCGGTCCGCCGCCAAGCCGCAGCCGAATATTCCCGTGTATCTCGCCACGCTCTCACCGAAGAGCCTCGAGATGACGGGCGAGATCGCCGACGGCTGGCTTGGGACGTCGTTCATGCCGGACCACGCGCGCGTGTTCTTCGACCACCTGGAAACGGGAGCGCGCCGCGCCGGCCGCTCGCTCCAGAGCCTCGATCTCCAAGCAGGCGGCTTCGTCGCCTTCTCCGATCACGTAGAGCGGCTCATTCCGCCCCGCAAGCCGGGGCTCGCCTTCACCTTGGGTGCCATGGGCTCGCGCCAGCACAACTTTTACAACGATGCCTTCAAGCGCGCTGGCTACACCGACGTCGCCCTCGAGGTGCAGCGGCTGTGGCTCGATGGCCATCGCGAGGAGGCAGCGGCGCGGGTGCCCGACGAGCTGGTCCTCAAGACCAACCTCCTGGGGACGGAGGCGATGGTGCGCCGCCGCCTCGAGCTCTATCGCGACGCCGGCGTCACCACGTTGCGGGTGGAGCCCGCGGGCGAGACGCTCGACGAGCGGCTCGCGACGCTCGGTCGGCTGCTCACCCTCGTGCGCGCCCTCTGAGCCCCTCCACAATGAGCGGAACGATCCAGCACGTGCGTGCGGGCGTCCTCGATGTCGCCTACGAGGCCGCGGGTCCGTCCGACGGCGTGCCGGTAGTGCTCCTGCACGGTTTCCCCTACGACGTGCATGCCTACGACGAGGTGGCACCGGCCCTCGTCGCAGCGGGCTGTCGCGTGATCACGCCCTACCTGCGCGGCTACGGCCCTACCCGGTTCTTGTCCGCCGAAACACCGCGCTCGGGTCAGCAGGCGGTCCTCGGGCACGATTTGCTCGCCCTCATGGACGCGCTCGGCATCCGCAGCGCGGTGCTCGCCGGCTACGACTGGGGCGGCCGCGCCGCCTGCATCGTGGCGGCCCTCTGGCCCGATCGCGCCCGGGGGCTCGTATCGGGCTGTGGCTACAACATCCAGGACATTGCCGATTCCGCGAGGCCGCAGGCGCCGGAGCGCGAGCACCGCCTCTGGTACCAGTACTACTTCCACGGCGAGCGGGGCCGGGCCGGGCTCGCCCAGCATCGCCGCGAGCTCGGCAGGCTTCTGTGGCAGCTCTGGTCGCCGAACTGGAAGTTCGACGACACTACGTACGACCGCACGGCCGTCTCCTTCGACAATCCCGATTTCGTGGACGTGGTGATCCAGTCCTACCGGCATCGCTTCGCGCTCGCCCCCGGCGATCCCGCGGTGGAGGAAATCGAGGTCCGGCTCGCCGCACAACCTCGAATCACCGTGCCGACCATCGTCCTCCATGGTGAGGGAGACGGGGTGAGCCCGCCCTCCGCCTCCGCGTCCCACCAGCGCTTCTTCACGGGGAGCTACGAGCGGCGTCTCGTCCCGAGCGTCGGTCACAACCTGCCGCAGGAGGCGCCGCACGAGTTCGCCGAGGCGATACTCGCCCTGGCCCACATCAAGTCCCGGATGGACTCCAAGCGGGCGTGAGGATATCGACGTGGAGAGACGAAAGCTCGGCAAGACGGACATGGAAGCGAGCGTCCTCGGCTTCGGAGGGTCGGAGATCGGCTTTCAGGGAGTGAGCGG
>DATGCY010000444.1:0-7438 GCA_035311385.1 Candidatus Methylomirabilota bacterium | reverse complement strand
CCGTGCCACACGAGCGCGAGCGCGATCAGCAGCAGCAGTGCGCCGCCGCCCGCGCACACCAGCCAGAAGTCGATCGCGGGGGAGAGGAGCCAGGGCGTGCTCGTACCCCCGGTGGTCGCGCGCGCGCCCGCGCGGCCTGCCTCCGCGAGCGTCACGGACGGCAATGGCTCGGCCTCGGCGTACGGGCGCGATCCCAGCCGTACCGGTTCGATCTCGGCGTGCAGGCGTGATTCCACCGCCCAATCCTGCGGCAACGCGGCGGACGAGACAAGGGGAGCGGTATGTCCGACTCGGAGATCCCGACATGATCCGGGCGCCGGGCGCGGTTCCTCACTGATTCTCGGGTTCGCGGCCCCTCGCGTCACGCGAGGAGCCGCGCACATCAGCGGCCCGCGGTGGCCGGCTGGTGCGACCGCAGGAAGTCGCGCACCTGGCCGATCGTCTTCTCGAGCAAGTCCTTCGGCTCTCTCCAGGGAAACACCGTCGACTGGCAGTTCGGAGAGAGCGCGGCGATGTCCACCGATGTCTGATAGGGGTGCGCGGGGGTGTCGTCCGGCATCACGAGGAGCGGCGTTCGGCACGACCGGACGAACTCGCGCGACACGCTGTACACGAAGTCCGGGCGCGCGCGATAGAGGTCGTGCAGATACGCGTCGATGCTGTCCTGGGTGATCTCGGGTCGCCGAGCCCGTAGCTCGGGGGCCCAGACGTCGCGTCCCGAGTTGTACATGACGTCGGGGTTCTCCGGCCGATGCCCAACCGGCTGGCACAGCACGGCGGCCACGACGCGGTCGGGCGCCTGCTCGATGAGCTTGAGCCCGAACGGTCCGCCGATGCAGTAGCCCATGTAGAAGAACTTCTCGAAGCCGAGATGGTCCATCAGCCCCAGCTGGTCGTCCGCGAATGCGCCCCAGCTATCGCGGTTGGGAATCGGTCCCGTAGACTCGCCGCCGTTGGCATTGCGCTGATCCATCGTGATGCAGCAAAAGTCGTCCTTGAACGCCTCCATCGCGTTGAACACCGCGGTCGGCCAGTTGCTCACGCGGGAGTTCAAGCCCCCGCCGGGGGTGACGAGCAGTGGGAACCCCGAGCCGGCCATCTCGTAGCGAACGCGGACGTTGCCTTTCTCGTAGAATGCCACTTTGGTCTCCTTCGGCACCTCGCTCGGTGCCCATTTCGTGGTTTTGGCGACGAGCCTGGGGTCTTGCGGACACCCGGCGCCGAGCTCGCGACGATCCATTCCCCGCGGTTCCGGACCCCGGAGGATCACCGCGGCGTGCAGGCGCGCGGCCTTGGTGCTGATATCGCCATTGAAATCGAGCCAAGGTCCACTCAAGCCGCTCACCGTGCTTTGCCGTGGCGATCGACGATGTCGGAAAATCCTCGTCGACCGGTTCGCAGCGGACGACCCCCTTCGCAAAGGCCGGGTGTGCCTCCAGGATCCCGCGAAGTACTGCCACCCCAGTCTCTCTCTGCCTCGAGTTGCGCATGAGAAGGCGATTTTGTCTCGGAACCGATGGACATGCAACCGGAGAGCCAATGCATTGTCGGGGATCTTCTGTCGAGTAGACCGCGCGGCCAGTGCAGGATGAGCGCGCCTGCTTGCCGGCAAGTGGTTGCGGGCCGCGATTTGAACCAGCAGCTGACTGGCACCGGACGCGAGCGCCGAAGAAAATTCGAAGTCGCGTTCTACTCCCCGTAACCCTGTACGTGAGAGTTCACCGCACAGACACTTCCCGCGTCGCGAAGCGCCGGAGCCTGGAGCGCCTGCGCCAGCGGGCGATGGCGACTGCGCCGGCGCTGAAGAAGAGAATCTGGTTCCGTGACGGCCGGGATCGATGAATTTCCAATTCCGTCGCTGAATTGAAACGAATAGGACGGATCTTGATCGTGTCCGCCCCCGTCCTGGGCATCCATTGGGGAAGCCCTGATAGGTCCTAAGATGCAGACATAGACTACGTGCAGCTCGTGCCGATCCTTGGAGAGAGGAGGTAGCCCAAGCCCCACGGTACACCTCAGGTCGCCTTCGGCCCACGCGGGTCCACAGTGTCGGGGAGACCCAGTGGTCGGGTTGTGATAGTGAGATACTTCTCCCGGATTTCTTCGTCCCAACAGGCGTCAAGGATGAGACGCTCGACCGCCGCCTTGTCCATGCCTGCCGTCAGGTGATCCCACCCCTCTTCCTCCCAGCCGTCCCACACGCCCGTCGTGGTGCGGCTTACAATCTCCCGCGCCAACGAGCGGAGACGCTCCGAGCGTTCTCGTGCGGTCTTCCCGGCCTCGTAGTCCGGCAGAATCGCTTCCCACGCCTTCGCTTGTAGAAAGTGAACGTAAACGTCGAGGGCTCCTCCGAGGACTACGAGGGCGGCCGCCACGATCAGCGGCATGTCCCCCGTCAGGACATGACCGATGCGAAGGCTTAGCACGACGACGGCGGCCGCCGCGACGGCAAGACTGCAGATTCTGCTTAGGCTACTGGACGCTGGTGCCAGTGGTGGACCCACGCCGAACGGCTTCGTTCTGAGTTCTTCGTTCGGCACGGAGCGACCGCTACCCCTTCCCGCGTGAGCTGCGATACACCTGCGGCACCTCGTTCGGGCCAGGCGACTGGAGCACATCGCCGTTCGCCATCACGTCCATCCCGTGATTGCCGACAGCGTCGACGTAGCCGAGCAGCTTCCCGCTCGCGCGATCGACCTTGATCAGCCATCCTGGCGCACCATTTGGTCCTCGCGGGATGCTCGACAGCCACATCGTGTCGCCGGCGAGTGTCAAGCCGAACGTCTTCCCGAACGTGGTCCACTCGTCCAGGAACTGTCCTTCGCGATCGAAGCGCTGGATGCGCCCGTTTTCGCGATCGGCGACGTAGATCACGCCCTTGTCGTCGATTTGAATCGAGTGCGGCAGGCGGAACTGTCCGGGACCCGTGCCGGCGCGGCCCCATTCGCGCAGCTTCTTGCCATCGGCCGAATATTCGAGAATCCGAGCGTTGCGATAACCGTCGGCGATCAGCAGGTGACCATCCGAGGCGAAGGCGATGTCGGTGGTGCTGCAAAAGCCGTTGCACGGCGCCGGCTGGCCGCCGACTTCGATCTTCATCAGGAGCTGTCCGCCGGGCGAGAACTTGTAGACCATCGAGCTCGCCGCGTCCGTCGTCCAGACGTTGCCTTGCGGATCGAGGCGAATCGCGTGCGGCGTGGTGTACATCCCCTTGCCCCACGAACGCACGATCTTGCCCGTGCGATCGACGACGAGGACGGGGTCGGCTTTGTCGCCGCGCTGGAGCAGATAAATGAGGCCGCTCCGATCGGACGCAACCCATGACACCATCCCGAGCGCCCAGCCCCCGGCCTGCGGCGGCTTGACGGCGACCGGCGTCGGCTCCAGGGAGAGTTTCGGCGCATGCTTGAGCGCTTCGCGCAGCGCGGCGTTCTGCTCGTCCATCTTCGCGCGCTCTTCGATCGTAGGTGACATAAGGCCCGCCTCGCTTGGCACAGCGCGGATGACGCCCCCTGCCATCCGGGGGCGATCCTGCCAAAGTCCGTGGGCGTGGTCAAACGGCAGCAGTCGGCGGGTCGGGCACCCCGGACCCCATGGCGCGCCGCTAGCTAGAGCTGGTCCGGGCCGAGTTCGTCTCCGCCGGCGACAACGTCGAGGTGATCGGCATGCGTGCAGCTCGAGGCGGAGACGGCGACGATCGTCGACCTGGCCGAGCGGGACGAGATGCTCGAGGACCTCGGCGAGGGCGCTCTCTTCCGGATGGTCCGGTCGGCGAGCGGACAGATCGACAGCGGCGCCGATGCTCCGGCATTCGATGCGGTCTCTCGATTCGCTGCCGCTGCTCAGACCGCTCGAACTTCGGCAAGCCGCCTGACTGCGTAGTCGTCGTCCCAGCAGACGGCGGCTTCCCATGCGGCCGACCCTTGCGCGGCGATGTCGTACGCGCCGTCGTCGAGACCGGCGGCGTTGTGGGGCAGCACCAGGTCGAGGTCGGGGACGTCGACGTGCGACTCGTCCCAGTCGATCAGGGCGACCCGATTCGCGGTCACACGGACGTTGCCAGGGCTGTTGGGGTTGCCGTGGACGACGCATGTCTGACGTCCGATGAGCCGCGCCCACGCTGCTCGGCATCGAGCAACGCCCTCAGGCGGCATCGCGCCGAGGTCGATCTTCGTCCCGATCTCGGCGTGCAGGAGGTCGGTCGACGATCGCCAACCTGGGCGCTGCGGCCAGCCCTGCGTCAACCGATGCAGCCGGCGGAGCGTGTCGGCCACGCGACGCCAGTCGGCCTCCGTCTCGGGCGGTCTGCCCTCCACGTAGGACATCACCACCAGACCGTCGGCGAATAGCCGGCCGTCCGTCGTCGGGATCGGCACCGGCACGGTCAGACCTTCACGGTCGAGGTGTTGGAGGAGCTCGGTCTCCCACGCGAGATCAGCATCGCTCCTGGCACCGAGACGACCGACGGCGAAGTGTCCGTTGACGCGCACGCTCCACACGTCGTTGGCGACTCCGCCAGCGAGCGGTTCGATGCGAGCGACGTCTGCACCCCAGTGCCCGAGTGCCTCCCATCCCACTGGCCAGATTGTAGGTGACATAAGGCCCTTTTTCTCAGTCACCGCCGGGTGTTGCCCGTGTCGGTGCCTCCGTTCAGATCGATTTCGCGAGAATGCGGGCGGCCGCGAGGACCGCGTCATGCACGCGCTCGAGCAGCGCGGGAGTCGTCGCGCGCTCGGGCAGGTCTTCCGGCGTGTGGAACAGCGCGAAGCGCCCGGCCATCGAGAGCAGCGGCCGGTCGAGGGCGCACCACGCGCGGGCTTCGCCGACCCATGCCTCGGGGCTCACGTGATCCGCGTCGGGAACGAGGGTGAGGGTCTTGCCGAGCGGCGCGAACGCGCCGGCCAGCGTTTCGCGGAGGCCCGGCGTCCATGCGCGAATGGTGAGTCCGTCGATCAGCCGCAGCGCATGGCCGGACGGCTCGCCCGCCGCGATGCTCGCGCCGAAGTGGACGATGGCGCGCACCGATGGCTTCGTCTCGGCGAACCGATGCGCGCCGACGTCGACCAGCTCGTGACCGCTGTTGCCGTTGAGCAGGAGCGGCACGCCCTCGGCCGCGAGCTGCGCCGCGACGGCAAGCATCACTGCAATCCCGGTCCCGCGCTCCCCCGCGCAGCGAAACCAGCCCGATAACGGCGTGGTCAACAGGATGCGGTCGCGGTCCGGGCCACCGCCAATGCGACCGACCACGTTGCTCGTACGTCCGCCCGCGACTCGGGCGACCATCCGAGCGCGGACCGAGGCGCGCCGCAACTGCGGCGCAAGGTCGCCGGCGACGAGCAGCGTTGGAAGCCCCGCTGCCGGCTGCGCGGGAGAGCGGTTGGGCGCGACGAGACCTCCGGACGCTGAACGGGTCGCTACGACGGCCAGGGACGCGCCGGCGGAGCGGGCGTTCTGGACAATGGTCGACCAGCCGGGAAACGATCCGGCGGGGATGGCGTCAGCCTCGGCGACGAACGGCGTGGTCCAGCCGATTTCACCGATGCCCTCGTAGAAGAGCGGCAGCGCGGTGACCTCCACCCCGTCCACCATGACCACCCCGTCGGCGTCGTAGCGGTCGAACGACCATGGCTGCCGCTCAGTGGCGGCCCCGAGCGCGCGTAGCCGGTCCTCGAACCAGTCCAGGGTCCGAGCGTCCTCGGCCGTGCCCGTCCGGTGATGCTCGCCGAGCTCGGCGTATTCCTGCACGGTCGCGAAGAGATGTGCGCCGCGCTCGCTCACGGAGCGACCCAGCGTGACAGCCCTACCACGACGAGCCATATGACAGCCGCGAAACCCACGGTGAGCGCGAAGCCCCACTCCTGCCGGAAGCCGAGCCACGCCGCCAGAATGAAGGTCAGGCTCGCGATCGAGCCGAACACCACGGGCCGTCTCGCGATTAAGTTCGTCCAGCGCATCCTGAATGGTCCCTCAGCGAAGGATCTACCGGTGGAGAACTACAGCAAGGTCCGTCTCGTGCTCAACCTGCGTAGTGCACGGCCCCTCGGCGTCAGATCCCGCCGACGATGCTCCTCCGGGCCGAGCGCGTGATCGAGTAGTCCGTCACACTTTCTCGAGCGCCCCGCACAGGCGTCCTATCTCGTCCTCGCTGTTGTAGTAGTGCACGGACGCCCGCACCACCCCCGACACGTCGCGCGGTTCCGCATCGAGCCGCGAATCGCCAGCGGCGGAGACGTGCACGTTGATCCCCTGAGCCAGCAGCGCCTGCTTGATCGCGCCGGGGTCGCGCTCCGCCTTGGTGAACGTGACGATACCGCAGCGCTCGGCCCCCACATCGCGCACGGTCACGCCGGGCACCGAGGCGAGCCGCGCTCGCAGCCCCGTAGCGAGCGCGTAGATGCGGTCGCGAATGGCGCCGAGCCCCCACCCGAGCGCGTAGTCCACCGCCACGCCGAGTCCGATCTTCCCCGCCACGTACGACTCCCAGTTCTCGAAGCGGCGCGCGTCCGACCTGATCTCGTAGCGGTCCTGCGCCACCAGCGTGGCGGCGTGGAGATCGAGGAACGGGGGCTCGAGGCGCTCGAGGAGGGCGTGCCGGACATAGAGGAAACCCGTACCGCGCGGGCCGCGGAGATACTTGCGCCCGGTGGCCGAGAGCATGTCGCAGCCAAGCTCGTTCACGTCCAACGGCATCTGGCCCGCCGACTGGCAGGCGTCGAGAAGATAGGGCACCCCGGCCGCCCGCGCCACCCGCCCGATGGCCGCGGCCGGATTCACGAGGCCCCCGTTGGTGGGCACATGCGTGATGGCGATGAGCTTCACGCGGCCGTCGAGCATCTCCTGGAGCGCCTTCACCGACACGTGACCGTCGGCGTCGTCGGGGATGACCTCGACCACCGCACCCGTGCGCCGCGCCACCTGGAGGAACGCGATGAAGTTGCTCGCGTACTCCGCCTTCGCGGTGAGGATGCGGTCCCCTCTCTCCAAGCGCAGCGAATAGAAGGCCATGTCCCACGCGCGCGTGGCGTTCTCGACGATCGCCACCTCGTCGGGCCGGCAGTCGAGCAGCCTCGCCACCGCCTCGTACACGTGCTCGATGGCGTCGCGGGCGCGGGCCGCCGCTTCGTAGCCGCCGATCTCGGCCTCGAGGGCGAGATGTCCGAGCACCGCTTCGGTGACCGGAGTGGGCGGCAGGGCGGCGCCAGCGTTGTTGAAGTGGGCCACGCGCGCGCAGCCTGGCGTGTCCCGCCGCGCGCGCTCGAGATCGAAGGCCACCGCGGGCTTTCCGCTGCCTCAGTCGTCGCGAAGCGCCGCGCGCACCCGCGCGGGCCGCTTCGAGGCGGCATGGGCGCTGGTCAGCGAGATGCCAATGCTCATGGGCAGTCCTCCGCGCCGGATGCTAGGCGCCGCGGCCGCGGGCTGTCAAGGCGGCCGCCTGGCG
>DATGCY010000443.1:0-7782 GCA_035311385.1 Candidatus Methylomirabilota bacterium | reverse complement strand
AGGCGAGCCGGCTCGTCGCCAACATGGAGGGCGTCATCGCGGTGCCGCGCAAGAACGGCGAGCTGGTCTTCGAGGCGCCCTGGGAGGGCCGCGTGTTCGGCATGGCCGTGGCCCTCTATGACCAGCGTCACTACGCCTGGGAGGAGTTCCAGCGGAGCCTCATCGACGAGATCGCCCGCGTCGGCGAAGGCGAGGAAGCGCTCCGATACTACGAGCGCTGGCTTGCCTCGTTCGAGCGTGTGCTCGTCGAGAAAGGGCTGGTCAGCCGCGCCGAGCTCGACGACCGCACGGAGGCTTTCGAGTTCGGCGAGCGTGACGAAGTGTACTAGCGATGACTATTCATGAACAGGCAGAGCGCGAGACGGCCGGGTCCTGTCATCGGGGGGAGGGGTGCGCTCATGCTGCGGGGTCCCACTCCGCCTGAGGGCACCCCTCCCCCGATGCCACCCGGCCGGTCGCACGTGCGGTACTCGTGAACTAGTCGGGCTAGGGGGCGGTGGGGGCGGCAGGGCGCCCGTCGAGGCGGCGGCGGAGGAGGCGGAAGGCTTCGTCGTCGCGGCCGGCGCGGAGATAAGCGCCGAGGAGGGTCTGCTCGAAGACGTCGCGCTGGGCCCGACTCCCGCCCACCCGCACCAGCTCTTCCAGCACGGGGGCCATCAGTTCGATGGTCCGCTCCCACTCTCCGCGCGTGAAGGCCGCCATTCCCTCCGCCACGTCGGCCGCCACGCGTCCCGCCGACTGACGGCCCTCACCGTCCATCCGCCTGAGCTCGGCGATGCGCGCAGCGGCGCCGTCGTGATCGGAACCCGCGGCCAGGGCCATGACGAGGTGCTCGTCCGCGAAGGCCACGCTCGGCTTCGGGAAGGCGCGGTGCGCGAAGTCCCGCACCTCCTCCCACGGTGACGTCGTCCTCACGCTCCAGAGATGGCAACGCCAGAGAAAGGACGCAGAGTCGGCGAGGGTGCCGAGGGCGGCGGAGTGCGACACGCTCGGCCGGATGCTGTCGTCGTAGATGGCGAGCGCACGCTCGGCGGCGCCGCGCCCCAGCTCGAAGAGCGCCAAATGCCACGAGAGGTGGCAGTGAAGCTGGGCCGCGCGTTCGTAGTCGGGAAGCCAGCCCGCCACGAAGTGGGCTCCGCCCGCGCTGTCGCCCTCCTCGTAGAAGACGTGAGCCAGAGCATGCGCGGCGTGCGCGTTGCGCGGATGGAGGCGGAGCGAACGCTCCACGAGCCGCCGGCCGCGTGCAGGATCGCCCGCCTCCGTGCACGCGAAGGCGTGCACGTTGAGGAACCACCAGTCATCGCCGTAGGCGGGAGCGAGCTCTTCGAGGATGCCCAAGAGCAGCTCGTTGCGGTCGGGGCGCCCGCTGAAGCCGGTGAGGCTGTACACGCCGGTCAGGAGCGAGAGGACCAGGGCATCACGCGGGAACTGGCGGAGGTGCTCGCGCGCGGCCTCGAGCGCGCGGGGGAGATCGGGACCGAGGGCGAGGCTCACCGCCTCGACGTGGCCGCGCTCGCGCGGCGAGGCGTGTCGCGCGAGCTCGCTCGCCCGTGCCGACGCGCTCCGCGCCTCCGCGGGAGCGCCGCCCATCTGGAGAACGCGGGCCCGCGCGGCATGGGCGAGGGCAAAGTCGGGATCGGCCGCGAGGACGCGGTCGAGCGCCTCGGCGGCTCCCACGTTGGCGGAGAGGAGCGCGTCGATGGCCGTCACGTAGTCTTCGACTACCCGCGGCGACCGGGAGCCGAGGGACAGGCCGTAGCGATCCTCAGACGTAGCCGGGCCCCTCGATGACGGGATGAGCGGTGAGGAATGCCTCGTCCACTTCCACGCCGAGGCCGGGCTTCTCCAGGGGCAGCACGCAGCCGTCCTGGCCCACGCGGAACGATTCGCTCACGAGCTTGTCGCGGAAGAGATTGAACTTCGAGACGTCCGCCTCGAAGTAACCCGCGTTGTCGATGGCGGTGAGGACGTGGATGCAGGCGGCCATGTTGAGCCCCGTCATCGACGTGTGGGGATGGACGGGCAGCTTCCACGTGCCGGCCAGCGCGGCGATGCGGAGACCCTCCGTGATGCCTCCCGTCTTCGAGAGATCCGGCTGTAGGATGGTGATGACGCGATCCTCGATCACGCGCGAAAACTCGAAGCGGGTGTAGTGATTCTCCCCCGCGGCCAAGGGCAGGCGGCCGAAGCTCCGCGCCTGCGCGTAGCTCGCGTGGTCGTGGGCGGGGAAGGGCTCTTCCAGCCAGCCGACGCCGTGGGCATCGAGGCCGGGCATGGCGCGCCGGGCATCGGCGACGGAGTAGCCGGTGTTGGCGTCGGTGAGGATGACCATGTCGTCGCCGAAAGCCTTGCGCACGGCGGCCACGCGCTCGAGGTCTCTCGCCGGCGTGTCGCCCACGCGGAGCTTGAGGGCCTTGTAGCCCTGGGCCACGAGCGCGCGCGCCTCCTCCACAAGGGCGCCCGGCTCCTGATAGCCGAGGGAGACGCCCCCCGCGTAGGCGGGTACGGGCCGCGAGGCACCGCCGAGGAGGCGGTAGAGCGGCCAGCCGGTGGCCTTGCCGCGGATGTCCCAGAGCGCCATGTCGAGGCCACTCATGGCGATGGCGGTGGCCGCGCCCATGCCGTGCGAACCGAGCTGCATCTTGTAGATCCGCGCCCACACGCCAACCACGTCGGCGGCGTCCATGCCGAGCACGAGTTGGCGCAACGTGGTGTTCGCGTGGTGAGCGACCGCGCCCGGGGAGCGGCCATGATGGGACTCACCCCAGCCCACGAGGCCGTCGTCCGTAGTGACCTTGACCACGACGGCGTCGCGCTTCACGGCCTGGCCGATGCCGAGGGACACGCGCGCACCGGCCGGCACGGGGAACGAGGTCGGATAAGCCTTGACGTCGGCGATCTTCACGGTCGGCCCTCGCTGGGGAAGACCGCTTAGCAGTTCATGTACTTCGAGCTGACGAGCGACTTGACCCGGCCGTCCTTGTCGAAGAGGTGACGCTGAAGACCAGCCAGATCCTTGCCATACACGTGGATCTCGAGCGTGTCCTTCGCGGTCGGGTTGAGCATGGCGTGGATCTCGTCGTGGGGCGGGATGAGGACGGACACGGCCCCTGGCTGGTGGCGCAGCACCTCGCGCACCTTGAGCTGGACGGTGCCGCCCATGTCACGGGGGCCGGCGGAGGTGTAACGCGTCTCCTGGATCTCGTTCTCCACTACGCCGACGAGGCCCCACGTCTCGTGATCGTGCGAGCCCGCCTCGTCGCCCGGACGCCAGATGACGGAGGTGACGTTGAAGCGCGGCGCACGATGAAGCATGTAGCGACCGCGCTGGCCCGCGGGGGCCGTGCGGTACTGCGCGGGAATAGCCTGGGAATTCCGGCAGAGCCGTGCGAGGAGCGGAGCGGCCTCGGCCGTGATGACGGCGGGATCCGTCTCCGCATTCGTGATGGCGTCGAGATCCTTCACGAAGCTCTGCAGCGTGTAGTCGACCACGACCGTCTCTCCTATGAGGGACCCGCTACGATTCCACCGGCGTGTCGGGATGACCTGCCCATTCCGTCCAGGAGCCGTCGTACACCGCGACCTTCCGGCGGCCGACGAGATACAGTCCCAGGGCGAGCACGGAGGCCGTGATGCCCGAGCCGCACGTGGTCGCCACGGGCCGCGCCGGATCCACGCCCGCGGAGGCAAAGGCCGCGCGCAGCTCCTCGGCGGGACGGAAGGTGCCGTCCGGCTGGTAGAGCTCGTCGTAGGGGAGGTTGAGGCTGCCGGGGATGTGCCCGCCGCGCAGGCCGGCTCGCGGCTCGGGCTCGATCGCGGCGAAGCGACCGCGCGAGCGCGCGTCGAGGATCTGCTCGGCACGGTTCTCGATGTTGCGCCGCATCTGGTCGAGGTCGCGGACGAGGGAGCGACGGATGCGCGCCCGATAGCGCGCGGGAGCCACCCGGGCCGGACCGGTCTCCACCGGCCGCCCTTCCGCACGCCACTTGCGCAGGCCCCCGTCGAGGACGGCGACGCGATCGTGCCCCATCGTGCGGAACGTCCACCACACCCGCGCCGCACTCACCACCCCGCGGACGTCGTAGACGACCACGAGGTCGCGGTCGGAGATGCCGAGCTCTCCCACCTGACGACCGAACTGCACGGGGCCCGGCAGCATGTGCGGGAGCGAGGTCGAGCGGTCCGCGATGGCGTCGATGTCGAAGAAGACGGCGCCCGGGATGTGCGCCTCTTCGAATTCGCGGCGAGGATCGCGCGCAAGGTTCGGCATGTGCCAGCTTCCGTCCACCACGCGCACGCGCGGCCCAGGACGCTCGAGCTGCTCGGCGAGCCACTCCGTGCTCACGAGGGTGCCGGGGAGAGTTGGCGCCATGCGGCGGACCGACGTCGTTCGAGCGGATCGCCGCACGGCTGTGCCCGGCTTCCTCGTTCGGGCCTTGACGGGGCGACGCGGGCGAGACTGCTTGGCCACAGTCAACCGCGCGTCAGGGCTTGCCCTGCGAGGCCGTGGTGGCGAAGCGGAACTTCGACAGCTCGGCGAGACGATCCAAGGACATCACGCCTTCGTACTTCTCGCCGTTGATCACCCAGGTGGGATAGGCGCGCACGGGCACCTTCTCGCACAGATCCTGACGCGGATTGACGCCCTTGGGATCGCACTCCACGTACGGCAGCTGATTCACGGCAGACCCGAACCGGGCCTTTTGCTCTTTGCACGCGGGTCACCAGAACGCCCCATAGAAGATCGCGTTGCTGCTTTTCAGATGCTGGGCGAGGGCCATCTGATAGCCGGCGGGGGTCGAGAAGTCCGCCGCGAAAATGAACGCGCCGAGAAGCACCGCGACGACGCCCGCGGTGATCCCGAGTCCCACCAGCTTGCCCGGGCGGTAGCCCGCCGCTTCCTTCCCGTGGCGCGGGCGGCGCAGCACCATGACCACGAGGAGCGCCACCGCGACGAGACCCGAGGCAAGGCAGTAGGGGCACGTGGCGTGGATCTCGAACACCGAGAGATAGGTGAGGTAGAGCGAGAAGGCCACGGCGGCCGAGACGAGCATGAAGGTGGCTTGCCAGCGCCGTAGCGTGCGTGGGAGCGCCGCGAGCACCGCGATGGCGAGATACAGCGCGGCACCCCACATGGCCGTGGGCACTCCGGCTAGCAGCGAGTAACGGCTGGCCTGCACGATGTCGCAGCCGCCTCCATCGCGGCAGAGAAAGGCCTGGTTGCCGCCCAGCTTGAGCGCGGTGAGATATCCCGCGATGCCGAGACCGACCAAGGCCAAGGCCACCACGATCCAATCGGGCCGTCCCGCGGGCGCCACGACGACGGGCTCCGCCGCTGCGCGCTTCACCTTCGCCATGGGTCTCCTCTCCCGCCCGGGGCCGGGCGTTCTGTGCCAGGATTATCGCACAGAGTCCTCGCCGAGAAGGCTCCCACGAGCCGCGGCGGACGGCCTCCCCACGAGGAGGAGTCTCGAATGAACGCAGCGCGCCTGCACGATCGCTCGGGTGGCCCCGCCCTCGTTTACGAGGATGCGCCGATGCCAGAGTCGCAAGAGGGTCAGGTGCTCGTCCGGGATTCCCACGTAGTCAAGGTGCCCTGACCGGAATCGGTGAGTGTCTCGGCTATACTCCCGACACCAAGGAGGTGGCGCATGACTCATTTCAATCGACGTGAGTTCCTCGCGGGAGCGGCAGGACTGGTGGCGGGCGGGCTGCTGGCGCGGCCCGGGATCGCGGACGCCCAGGGCATGGCCAAGCGAGGCGACGGTGACCTGCTCGTGGTGGTGGATGTGCAAAACGACTTCATTCCGGGGGGCGCGCTGCCCGTGAAGGAAGGCGATCAGATCGTCCCCCTCATCAACACCATCGCGGCCAAGTTCACCAACGTCATCCTCACCCAGGACTGGCACACGCCGGGGCACACCTCGTTCGCGTCGGCGCATGCCGGGAAGAAGCCGTTCGAGACGGTGACCCTGGCGTACGGGACCCAGGTCCTCTGGCCCGATCACTGCGTGCAGGGCACACCCGGCGCGGACTTCCACAAGGACCTCAAGATTCCCCACGCCCAGCTGATCATCCGCAAGGGTTACCGGCAGCAGATGGACTCCTATTCGGCGTTCTTCGAGGCGGACGGCAAGTCCACCACCGGTCTCACCGGCTACGTCAAGGACCGCGGCCTCACCAATCTCTACTTCGTCGGCCTCGCCACGGACTTTTGCGTCTGCTGGTCGGCCCTCGACGCACGCAAGGTCGGGCTGCAGGCCATCGTCATCGAGGACGCCTGCCGCGGCATCGACACCAACGGCTCGCTGGGCAAGGCCTGGGCGCAGATGCAGCAGGCGGGCGTGAAACGCATGCAGTCCAGGGAGCTGGTCGCCTCGTAGAGCGGGTGGTGAAGCCTCCCGCGGCGGGGGACGAGCAGGAGTACCTCTATCTCACGACGCGGGGCCGGAAAACCGGACGGCCGCGCCGGATCGAGATCTGGTTCACCCGGCGCGGCCGGAGCTACTACCTCGTGGCCGAGCACGGCCTGCGCGCGAACTGGGTGCAGAACCTGCTGATGGACCCGCGCGTGCGATGGCGCGTAGGCACCGCCGCCTTCACGGGCCGCGCCCGCGTCCTGCGCCCGGAAACCGCGCCCGCCCTGGTCCGGGATATCCAGGCGCGCTCGCGCAAGAAGTACGGTTGGGGCGATGGCCTCGTGGTCGAGCTCGATCCCGGCCCCCGCCTCCCTCACCGCCGCCCCCACGGCGACCCCTGACATCTAAGCCCGCGTACGTACCCTTGCTCGCCCCCATCTGGCCACGAGCTAGACCATCACGAGAAGCAGGGCAGCCTAGAGCCCCACCGGGGCACTACGGTCCCACCACCAGGTTGATCAATCGGTCGGGTACGAAGACGACCCGCCGCACGGGATGACCGTCAAGATGGCGGCGCACGTTGTCGTCAGCCAGGGCCAAGGCGCGCGCCTGGTCCTCGCTGAATCCCCGGGGTAGGACGAGCCGCATCCGCACCTTGCCGTTGACCTGGACGACAAGCTCAACGGCGTCGGCCGCCGCTCGAGCGGCATCGTGCTCCGGCCAGTGTTTCCCGTCGAAGAGGCCGTCGGCGTGGCCGAGCCGCTCCCACAACTCCTCGGCAAGGTGGGGCGCGAAGGGCGCGACGAGGGGCACGAGCGGCTCGACCTCCGCGCGATTCGCGCACCGCCCGCCCTCGCGCACCACATTGAGATACTCCATGATCGCGGCGATCGCCGTGTTGTATCGCAGGGCAGCGATATCCTCGGTCACCTTCCCGATCGTGGCATGGAGCTTCCGCTCGATGACGCGCGTCAGCGCGCCCGCTCCCAGTGGCTCCCCCGGCACGATCGTCTCCCACAAACGGTGAAGGAAACCGTAGGGGCCGGAGAGGCCCTCGTCACGAAAGTCGCCGCCCTCCTGGTAGGGTCCGAGGAACATCAGGTACAGGCGGAATGCATCGGCCCCCCACCGCTCGATGTATTGGTCGGGCACCACCACGTTGCCGCGGCTCTTGGACATCTTGGCGCCGTCCTTGATCACGAGCCCATGCTTGCGGAAGCGTTGATACGGTTCCTCGAAGTCGATGTGGCCGAGGTCTTTGAGAGCCATGGTGACGAAACGCGAGTACAGCAGGTGGAGGACGGCGTGCTCCTCCCCTCCGATGTACATGGCGACGGGCAGCCAACGCTCCGTGAGCTCCCGCTCGAAGGGCACGTCGTGCCGCCCCGTCGACGGATACCGCAGGAAGTACCATGCGCTGTCC
>DATGCY010000442.1:0-5003 GCA_035311385.1 Candidatus Methylomirabilota bacterium | reverse complement strand
CTCATGGTCACCGCCGATATCTTCAAGGAGGGGCACGACATGCTCGCGGCGGCCATCCTGTACCGCGCGCAGGACCAGCCCCAATGGCAGGAAGCTCCCCTGCGCCTCGTCGACAACGACGGATGGGCCGGATCGATCCCTCTCGACGCCAACACTCGCTACTGGTTCACCATTAAGGCCTGGACGGACCGCTTCGGCTCCTGGGTGGACGACGTGACGCGGCGGGCGGAGGGAGGCCAGGCGGATCTGACCAGCGAGCTCCTGGAAGGCGCTCGGCTCGTCGAGCAGGCGCGAGCCCGGGCGGGGGAAACCGATGCAGACCTCCTCGACGGCGTCCTCGCTCGAGCGGGGACGGGACCTCAGAACGCACGGCTCGATGCGCTCCTCCAGCCGGCGGTGCGCGAAGCCGTCTGCCGGCTTCAGGAGCGCGTGGACGCTACCCGGTACGACCGAGATCTCGAAGTAGTCGTCGACCGCTCTCGGGCCCGCTTCGCCTCCTGGTACGAGCTTTTTCCTCGCTCCCAGGGCAAGGTGCCAGGCCGCCACGGCACGTTCGACGATTGCCTCGAGCGGCTGCCGGACGTGCAGCGCATGGGCTTCGATGTCGTCTACCTGCCTCCGGTCCACCCCATCGGCCGCACGGGGCGCAAGGGGCCCGACAATACGCTCACCGCGGCGCCGGGCGACCCCGGGAGCCCGTGGGCGATCGGCGGACCCGAGGGAGGCCACACGGCGGTGCATCCCGATCTTGGCAAGATCGAGGATTTCCGGCGTCTCGTGAGCGCCGCCGAACGGCTCGGGATGGAGGTGGCCCTCGACATCGCCTTCCAGTGCTCGCCCGACCATCCATGGGTGCGCGAACATCCGGAATGGTTCTACCACCGACCCGACGGCACTATTCGCTATGCGGAAAATCCGCCGAAGAAGTACCAGGACATCTTCCCGATCAACTTCAACTGCGAGGCGTGGGAGTCACTCTGGGACGAGCTGCTCCACGTGGTGCTGTTCTGGGTGGAGCAGGGCGTGCTGACCTTCCGCGTCGACAACCCGCACACGAAGCCTTTCGACTTCTGGCGGTGGCTGATCCGCGAGGTGCAGGACCGGCACCCGGAGGTGGTCTTCCTCTCCGAAGCCTTCACCCGTCCCAAGGTGATGCGGGAGCTTGCCAAGGCCGGATTCACGCAGTCCTACACCTACTTCACGTGGCGAAACTTCAAGGAGGAGCTGACGGAGTATTTCCAGGAGCTCGTGAGCTCGGAGATGAGCGAGTATTTCCGGGGCAATCTCTTCGTGAACACCCCGGACATCCTCCCCGAGGTGCTCCAGCGCGGGGGCCCGGCCGCCTTCAAGATGCGGGCGGCGCTTGCCGCCACTCTTTCGCCGCTCTGGGGGATCTACAGCGGCTTCGAGCTCTGCGAAGGGACCGCCCTGCCCGGGTCCGAGGAGTACGCGCGATCGGAGAAGTACGAGATCCGCGTTCGGGATTGGAACGCTCCCGGAAACATCGTAGAGTACATTACGCGACTGAATGTCATCCGACGCGAGAATCCGGCCCTCCACACCTTGCGCAACCTGCGCTTCTATTCGTCCGACAGCTCCCAGGTCCTCTTCTACGGCAAGATGACCGCAGACCGCGACAACGTCATCCTGGTCGCCGTCAACCTCGATCCCTTCGCGGCCCACTCCGCCACCCTCGCCATGCCGCTCGAGGAGATCGGCATTTCCCCCGGGGAGACCTACGAGCTCCACGAGCTTCTCGCGGACCAGCGCCGGCTGGCCCATGAGGACTCGGTAGCCATCGAGCTGGCTCCGGCCACCTCGCCTGCGCACATCTACCGGCTGCGCCGGTGGCGCCGGCGCGAGCAGGACTTCCCCTACTTCCGGTGAGCCGCCTGTGAGCGATCCCCTCTGGTACAAAGACGCCGTGTTCTACGAGTTGCACGTCCGTGCCTTCCAGGACACGAACGGCGACGGCATCGGCGACTTCCCTGGTCTCACGAGTCGGCTCGACTACCTCAAGGAGCTGGGTATCGACTGCCTCTGGCTCCTCCCCTTCTTTCCTTCTCCCCTGCGCGACGATGGGTACGACGTGTCGGACTACCGGGCCATCCACCCGGACTACGGCACCATGGGCGACTTCGAGCGATTCCTCGAGGCGGCCCACGCCCACGGCATCCGCGTCATCGCCGACTTCGTGATGAACCACACCTCCGACCAGCATCCGTGGTTTCAGGCGGCGCGCCGCGCCCCCGATTCTCCCTTCCGTGACTACTACGTCTGGAGCGACGTGGACCAGCGGTACCAGGACGCCCGCGTCATCTTCGTGGACTCGGAGCCGTCCAACTGGACGTGGGACCCCGTGGCCAAGGCGTATTACTGGCATCGCTTCTTCCACCACCAGCCCGACCTCAACTACGACAATCCCGCCGTGCGCCGCGAGGCGCTCGACGCCATGGAGTTCTGGCTGGCCCGCGGGCTGGACGGCTTCCGCTGCGACGCCGTGCCGTACCTGTTCGAGCGTGAAGGCACCAACTGCGAGAACCTGCCCGAGACCCACGCCTTCCTGCGGGAGCTCCGGCGCCACATCGACGCCCGCTATGAGGCCCGCATCCTCCTCGCCGAGGCGAACCAGTGGCCGGCCGACGTGCGGCCGTACTTCGGCGACGGTGACGAGTTCCACATGGCCTTCCACTTTCCCCTCATGCCCCGCGTGTTCCTCGCCGTGCGCCACTCCGACCGGCGCCCGATTACGGACATCTTCGTCCACACCCCCGACATCCCGCCGAGCTGCCAGTGGTGCCTCTTCCTCCGCAATCATGACGAGCTCACCCTCGAGATGGTGAGCGAGGAGGAGCGTCGGCGCCTCTACTACGCGTACAGCGCCGACCCGCGGATGCGGCTTAACCTCGGCATCCGTCGGCGCCTCGCTCCCCTCCTGGACAACGACCGACGGAAGATCGAGCTTCTCACGAGCCTGCTCTTCACCCTGCCCGGCAGCCCCATCCTCTACTACGGCGACGAACTCGGGATGGGAGACAACATCTACCTGGGCGATCGCAACGGGGTGCGCACGCCCATGCAGTGGACGGGAGATCGCAATGCCGGGTTCTCGCGGGCCGACACCGCGCGGATGTACCTGCCGCTGAATGTCGACCCCGTCTACGGCTATCAGGCCATCAACGTCGAGGCCCAGCTCCGGACGCCCTCCTCCCTCCTGCACTGGATGAAGCGACTCATCGCGGCCCGGAAGAAGACGCGCGTCTTCGGCCGGGGCACCCTTCGCTTCCTGCGCGGCCAGAACGACAGCGTGCTCGCGCACGTTCGGGAGTTCGAGGGTGAGACCGTGTTGGCCATCCACAACCTCTCGGGAGCCGCCCAGCCCCTCGAGCTCGATCTCGGCCCCTGGATCGGCCACACGCCCATCGAGATGCTCGGCGAGACGCGCTTCCCGAGCGTGCGCGCGCAGCCCTACTTCGTGAGCATGGCGCCTTACGGTTACTACTGGTTCCGGCTCCAGCCCCCGCGGCAGGAGACCATGCTCTATGGGGTCGAGGATGTCACTCTCTAGCCCCAGTCACGTCGTGGACTTCCTCTGTGGCCCCGGCCGGGGTGCTCTCAGGAGCTTCCTCGTCCGGCAGCGCTGGTTCGCCGGGAAGGCGCGCGGCCTGGAAACGGTGGTGATCGAGGATTGGGCGATCCTCGACGCGGACCGCCCCGTCCTGCTGCTCTTGCTCCAGCTGGACGGCGAGCGATACTACGTCCCCGTCGCGGTGTGCCCCGCCGACCAGGCGGCTTCCGCCGACCTGATAGCTGGCCACGAGGATCGCGCCATCGCCGATGCCCACGAGAACGCGAGCTTCATCCGTCTCCTCCTGGAGGCCATGGCCGCCCATCGAGACCTGCGGGCACGGCACGGTCGCTTCGTGTGCCGGTCTCCGGGCCCCCCTGCCTCCGGCGCGGATTCCGAGGCCGCGCCGCGCGCCATCGTCCGGATCACCGCGGAACAGAGCAATACCTCGGTGGTTGTGGATCGCACCCTGATCCTCAAATCGATCCGCAGACCGCAACCGGGCGTCAACCCCGACGTCGAGATCCTGGGCTTCCTGGCCAGTCGCACGAGCTTCCGGCACATCCCGCCGCTGAGGGGATGGATCGACTACGTGGATGGCCAGGGAAACGGGGCGACCGTCGCCGTGCTTCAAGGGTTCGTCGACAACGTCGGGGACGGCTGGCGCTACGTGCTGGCTGGCCTCGACGCTCTCTGCAACGCTCTCGAGAGCCCGCCCGTTCGCGAATCGACCTCGTCACCGGAGGACAGGATCGCCAGCCTGGCCGCCCCCTTGATCCGGGACGTGAGAACGCTCGGCATCGTGACGGGGGGACTCCACGCCGCGCTCTCGTCCGATCTACATGAGCCCGCCTTCCGGCCCGAGCTCGTGACCTATGAGGATATCGGTTGCTGGTGCGCCCGCATCGCCCGAGAGCTCGAGGAGGTGGCCTTCGACACCGCGGCCACGGGCGCCGCGCTCCCTCCTGGACTCGACATGATTCGCGAAACGCTGCGGGGATCGGGCGGCCGCATCGACTCGGCCGTGGGAAGCGTCGGGGTCCTCGGCAGCGCGCATACTCACAAGATCCGGGTTCACGGGGACTATCATCTCGGTCAGGTCCTCAGGACCACGGATGGCTTCGTCGTGCTGGACTTCGAGGGCGAGCCGGCGCGCGCCCTCGAAGAGCGCACCGGCAAGTATCCGCCCGTGCGCGATGTCGCCGGCATGCTGCGCTCTCTGAGCTATGCGGTGCACACGGCGGCGGCTCGACGTCCCGCAGAGAAACGCGCCGAGACGCTTCGGAGCCTGGTTGCGTGGGAGCGACTGGCGCGCCATGCCTTCTTCGAGGGCTATGAGGCCGCGATCAAAAATAGCCCCCTGCGGCTCGTACCCGCCTCTTCGGAGGAGTTGGCCAGAGTCTGCGCTGTCTTCGAGCTCGAGAAGGCGTGCTAC